>JAUXXK010000053.1 GCA_030681145.1 Methanobacteriaceae archaeon
CTAACCAGTGTGTTTCCATTTATCATTACTTTTTATTCCTTTATGTAAATAAATTATGATTTATATTTTTATCTATTATTATTTTAGAATTACACATTAATAAATAATTTTGTAGAAATAAGTTATTTAGAACCATTTAATGAGAGAAAAATAATAAGAATCTCTTAATAATCATAGTTAATTCTATATAAAGTTTCATTATCAGTGATTTGTTTTACAACCATTTCCATCATTACCATACCCTCTAAAACATCTTCCAGGATATCTGATAAGTGATTTTGATTATTATCTACCATCATCGGAAAATAAAAAGGCCATTTAATCTGATTTTTAATCTCATCATCATTGATCCAACACATGGCTTTACTTAAATAATCATGCACCAATAAACAAGATAAAACTTTCATTTCATCTTCTGGATCAATTTCTGGAATATGAATGTTACCCCTTAATTTCTTAGCCATTAAAATAACGTTTTGTTGTTCTTTTTCAGGAATAACCGTCAACGCGTGAACTTCTTCTGATAAAAAATAGTCACCTCGACTTATTTGAAACTTGTCTCGTTTTAAAACAATTCCACCTAAATCCTCTATAAACTCCATGAATTCATCAAATTTGTACATACCGCCAGTATAGATTATTACATGGTACATTATATCATCTCATGATTTCGAGTTTGAACTTTGAATTTTTATTATATATTAAATTTTTATATTTACTATTATGTAATTGATTTCATTTATTATTTAAAATAATATTAATTTATATGTAATAAGTAATACAATTATAATATGGATAATAATGGAGTTTTCAGTGCAGATTTAATAATATCCACATTAATGGTAATGATTATCACTACCGGAATGATACATATGGCTTCCGAAAGAATGGATATCGCTCATGATTTTGACAAACTATCAAAAACTAGGCAATTAAGTGAAAAAATAGCCAGTACCATAAATAAAGTTGATGCCAGCCCAGGGCAAGGAATATACATAAAAATGCCAGATACTTTGGGAAATTCCAGCAATTATATGGTTAGTGTAAATTCTTCAGGTGTTTTTATTATGATAGATGGTATGAAAGGAAAATCCGCCATTTATCCAATAATAATATCAAATGGTGTAAATGAAGGACCCATTCTAATGTATCCTGGAAAAACATATCTAATACAAAATAATCCGGGGAAGACAAAAATAATCTTTATAAACGAAATTTAATCTTGAATTTAATTAAAAATAATATTCTATTAAATAATTTAATTAAAAAAATAGGGAAAGAAATACATGAAATTAATGGATTCTAAAGGTAACGTATCCATCGAATACATGTTATTATTAGGAATATTATTTTTGATGTCACTAATGATAGCCACCCATATTTATGATGCCAATGAATTAAATATAGCCATGGGTGCAGCTAGATCAGGCGCATCAGAAGGAAGCACAATAAATAATTTAGCAATATATCCTAAAAATTCATTTGACATATATGAAAATGAAAAAGAAGAATTATTGACCACACGATGCCTTAAAATAGTTAAAATTGAGTTTCAAAATCAAGGCTACAATCCAAATTACAAAAGAAATAAAATTCAACTTAAGGTTTATGCAACAGGCCCTCTAATTAAGCCAGTTGAACGGAATTCTATTGGAGATAGAATCAATTATAATGTAAGAAAAAGTATATGCAAGTCATTCCAAACGGAAAATTTAAGTAACATATTTTATAATCCGGCGTTTTCACACAAGTATGTGTTTACCACAGCCGATGTTAGATGGGTATGATACATAATCTGCTAATTCCAATAATATGGATTTCATAAAGAGGAGATATTGAAAATAACAATTATATGTACTTAAACTAATATTATTATAATTAGAATAAATAAATTAAAATTTTTACATTAATTAAAATCATTTTATAGGTGATTAGATGATAAACCGCATCCCCTCAGGAATTTCAAATTTGGATAGTCTCATTTCAGGTGATGATAATGGTGGCATTCCAGAAAATACAGTTACATTAGTTTACGGCCCCCCAAAAGTAGGAAAATCAATATTCTGTTATCAATTCATGTTAAAAGGACTACAAGAAAATGAAGGTTGCCTTTTCATCTCGGCTGACTACGGAATTGAACAATTAAATCAGAATACTTCTGATTTTGGATTAAAACTGGAAAAATACTTCCAAAACGAAAAATTATACATCATTGACACCTTATCAAGTGTTTCAGGTATTCAAAGGGAAGACACCCCTACTTACATTTCTTCTTCTGTGCACACACCTACGGACATAATGGTTAAATTAGGTATAGGGGCCCGGTTTATTAATAAAAGATCTCCAAAATTCAGATCTATTTTAGATTCACTTACCACATTATTGGCTTTTAATGATGAAATGTTAATTGTGAGAGTTTTAACCGCATATATTATGCGATTAAAAGAATCTGGAGGAACAGGTATTGTGACCTACACCGAAGGAACTGCTGATTCAAAAGTCGAAACAATGTTAAAATCTGTAGTAGATAATATTATCAGATTAGATGGTGAAAAAATCACTATTGAAGCTATGGTAGGTATCGGAAAGAAAACATCCGATTACATTGTTAATGAAGAGGGAATTATTCTCGATTCAAGCAAATCTGATTAATGATAGTTAATTTCGTATCAAGTGGTTATTATGGCAAGATACTATAAATCAGGCATTTCAGGTTTTGACGAATTAACTGGTAAGAAAAAACTTGGGTTTCCTGAAAAATCTATTATTTTGGTTTACGGCCCTCCCAAGACTGGGAAAAGTATACTTTGTTATCAAATTATGTATAACTTGCTGGAAAAAAATGGGGCTGGTTTATACATTTCAGCTGATTGCGGATTAAAAGAATTAAAAAAAAGAACCAATGACTTTGGATGGGATATTAAACCTCATATGAAAAATAGAAATTTATATGTTATTGACCTTGTTTCAAATTTAGTTACATCCCAACCTTATGAAAAAACTAACTATAAATGCTCATCAATTCAAAAACCAGCAGATATGATTGTTAAAGTAGGTACTGGAATTCGTTATGTAGATGACAAATCAGAGGGATATATATCTATTTTTGATTCTTTAACAACTTCATTTGCATTCAACCCAGACTATCAAGTCTTAAAGTTTATAAAATCATATATGGAAAGAATAAAGGAATCTAAAGGAATAAGTTTCATTATTCATACCAAAGGGGCTGCTGATGAAAAAATTGAGGATTACTTAATAGAATTAGCCGATTATACCATTCTTATGGATGGTAAAAATATATCAATTGATAATTTAAATTCATATAAAGCAAGTTATACTATTGAAAATCATGGTATTAACATATTTTAGTTTAATGTTGTAAAATAATAACATTTATTTAATAAAATATAATAAAACAATGAAATCCTTATTTATTAAAATATTGGGGGAAGGGTATTCTTAAATTCTATTAAAAATTATTTTTAAGGGGAAAAAGAATGATTCTTCAAGTTTTAGGTGTATTTAATACTAAAAACAAAAATGAAAACTCATTAGAACAAAATCTTTTGAGACTAGATGAATTACAGACAGAGAAATTTAACCTTCTTATAAAT
>JAUXXK010000054.1 GCA_030681145.1 Methanobacteriaceae archaeon
CCTGTTTTAGGTGATGATGATGTGGTTCGTGGTGTGGTAAGATCATTTGATATAGTGGATACTTTATCTCAATTATATGAAATTAAGGTCTCCAAAATCTTTGAGGCCATGGAACTAGAATTAAAAGGTGTAAGCTGGGATGAACTAATGGAAGCATCTGCCATCATAACTCGCAGAAGAACCGGAAAAAGAATCAAACCACAGGAATATGAACACAATATTAAGAATTCCACCTTTGGAGAAGCTATTTGGGCTACGGGAGGACTGGAAAAATTCTTTGTGGGTTTAATAGCCATTGGTGAATTGGTTATTGCTCGGAAAATTGCTAGAGCCCGCATATAATTTTTTATATTTCTTTTAATTTCTTATTTTAACTTGTTTAGTTCTTTTTTTATTTTTTATATTATAGTTTATTTTTTTCAGATTCATCAAATATCCTCATTTTCTTAATATCATTGAATTATTTTTTATTCAAAATATAACCGTAACTTTTATATAACAATTGTTATATAACAATTGTAAATTCCAAATTAGATGATTTGTTCTAATTGTAATTATTTTAAACTTTCAGTTTCTTTAATGGATTTAACCGATTTATAATTTGGATAAGGAGAAAATAAAATGAGATTTTCAACAAAAACTGTACATGCTGGTAGAAAACCAGACCCTTATACCGGAGCAATAAGCACTCCCATATATCAAACATCTACATTTGTCTTTGATGATTATAATGAACCTAAAGAACACGATTATTCTAGGACAAGTAACCCCACTCGAAGCGCATTGGAAGATGCTCTCGCAGTTTTAGAAGGTGGAAATGAAGGATTTGCTTTTTCCAGTGGAATGTCTGCCATATCTACTACTCTTCATTTATTAAGTTTAGGAGATCATGTCATTGCATCAGATGATATTTATGGTGGTACTCACCGGTTATTTGCTGAAATTTTACCAAGATTTGGTATTGAATTTACCTTTTTAAAGCTGGATGATGAAGAAACCATAATTAATGCTATAAAACCAAATACTAAACTTATATGGGTTGAAACACCTTCCAATCCTCTTTTAAACGTCACAGACCTAGAAATGATTGGTCGAATAGGGAAAGAATATGATATTTTAACTGTAGCAGATAATACCTTTGCCACACCTTACTTCCTTAAACCAATTGACTTTGGGATTGATTTGGTGGTTCATTCCACTACTAAGTATCTAAATGGCCATTCAGATGTAATTGGAGGCGCGGTTATCACCACTACCAAAAAGCTGGCTGAGGATATTCACTTTCTTTTAAATGGTTTGGGAACCAATGCAGCTCCATTTGACTCATGGCTAGTTTTAAGAGGATTAAAATCACTACCTGCTAGAATGGAACATCACCAAAAAAATGCCATTGCTGTGGCCGAGTACCTATATGACCATCCTAAGGTGGATGATGTATTTTATCCCGGTCTTGAATCACATCCTGGATACGATATTGTCAAAAAACAAATGACTGGTTACGGGGGAATTGTTTCATTCAATCTAAAATCAGATGTTAAAACATTTTTAAATAAAATGGATCTATTTTTCCTAGCTGAATCATTGGGTGGCGCGGATTCACTGGTAGAACATGCTGCCACAATGAGCCATGCTTCCATGGCTCCTGAAGCAAGATTAAAAGCAGGTATAACGAATCAACTAATACGATTATCCATAGGCCTGGAAGATGTGGATGATTTAATTGAAGATCTGGGTAAAGGAATCGACTGAAAATAATCATCAATTTATCTCATTTCTTACATTTTTTTATTAATATGTAAAAATGAATCCAGTAAAAATTACCGATTAAATTTATATTTAGTACTCTAAACCACTTATAGGAATATTTATATAACTAAAATTATATAACAATTGTTAATAAAAAGATTACAAAACTCATTGATGATTCTTAGTTCTAGAACTAAAATCACTGATTTTAAAATTATCAAGATCAGGAGAATTCAATATGGAAATAGATTTTAATGACTCTAAAATCGATTTTCCAGAGGAAAATATTTCGGTGGAGAATCTACTCACTAGTCTGGAAATAAATCCTGCCGAAGTAGTGGTAACTCAAAATGGAAAAATTGCTCTGGAAAGTTCAATTCTAAAAAAAGGAGACATGGTCAAAATAATTCAGGTTATCTATGGAGGATAATGCAATTATTTTACTTATAAAGTGGAATAATATGCAATATATATAATTAAATCATTTTATAAATGATTATTAAATTTAAAGCATAAATAATATTAAAAACTGGAGATGGATTAAATGGATTATAATTTATTATTACTTAGATATGGAGAAATTGGTATTAAAAGTCCTCCGGTTCGAAGAAGATTTGAAAAAAAATTAATTTACAATATTCATGCATCATTAGAAGGGAAAATAATCAATGATGGTGGCCGATTTTTACTTTATCCCTCTAAAAATAATAACGACCCAGAATTTGTTCCAAATACTATTGAAAAACTAAAAAAAATATTCGGATTAGTTTCATTTTCACCGGCTGTGGAAACCATAACCACTAAAGAAAATATAAAGGCCAAAATCCATGAATATGTGGAAAAACTCTTAAAAGAAGGAATATTCTCATCTGATCAATCATTTGCTATAAGGGCTCGTCGAGTAGGTGACCATGATTTCACTAGTCAAGAAATTGCTGCATTTGCAGGATCTGCATTTTTTGATAAGACCGAGTCAAAGGTAGATTTATCCAATCCAGATTTCGAACTTTTTTTAGAAATTAGAGAAAACAAAACATTCATCTATCATGAAAAAATACAAGGCCCAGGTGGAATGCCTATCGGAACTCAGGGAAAAGTTATATCTCTGGTATCAGGAGGCATAGACTCTCCGGTGGCAACATATCTCATGATGAAAAGAGGATGTGATGTAACTATATTAAACTTCAACAATGCTCCATTTACTGAACCATCTGAAAAGATTTTAAAAATAGCCAAAAAACTGAAAGAATATGCTTCAGGTTCTAAATTAAAAGTTTACCAAGCAAAATATGGAGATTATCTGAAAAAATGCCAGGATGAAGCACCAGAACGAATGACTTGTGTATTCTGTAAAAGTGGGATGTATCAGGTTGCAGAAAAACTGGCCGAAAAAGAGGGTGCTCTAGCTATTATTGATGGTAGTAGTGTGGGGCAAGTAGCTTCTCAAACACTCCCTAATATTTTAGCCACCAGATATTCGGCAAATCTTCCAGTTTTAAGTCCACTAATAGGCTTGGACAAGTTGGAAATCGAGAATATTGGTAGAAAAATTGGAACTTTTCCTATTTCAACCCTTCCAGATAGTGGATGTAAAGCCGCACCTCGATATCCTGAAACCAATGCTAATTTAGAGCAGACTTTGGAAGTTCAAGAGGATATTGATCTAAAATCAGATTTGGATGTTGTATTTGACAATATTATTGAATTAAAATTTTAATTATATTTTGATTTTAAATTTTTTTAATTCAAAACTTAACAATGTTAATTTCAAGTTCATTTATAATAAAAATGAAAATTTTGGAGGTAAAAAGTATGGTTAAATTTTCAAGTGCATCTGAAAAAGATGTAACTAAAGCTATAGTATCTGAATTTGCTGAAGAATTTATAGAATATATTGAAAGTGATGTAATTATTATTGGTGCAGGTCCCAGTGGACTATATGCGGCAAAAAAACTTTCTGAAGCCGGCGTAAAAACCCTTTTAATTGAAAGTAACAACTATCTTGGTGGAGGATTCTGGATAGGTGGTTATTTAATGAATAAACTCACCGTCAGAGCACCAGGCCAAAAAATCCTAGATGAAATTGGAGTACCTTACAAAGAGTTTCAGGAAGGCCTTTATGTGGCTGATGGTCCTCATGCTTGTTCCAAACTAATAGCTAGTGCTTGTGATGCAGGTGTAAAAGTTATAAACATGACCAAATTTGATGATGTAGTTCTAAGAAATGACAAAGTTTCTGGTGTTGTTATTAACTGGACCCCAGTTTCTGCACTCCCAAGAGCAATTACTTGTGTTGATCCGGTGGCAATAGAATCAAAACTTGTTATTGATGCAACAGGTCATGATGCAGTTGTTGTTAATTCTTTAGAAGAGAGAGGCCTGGTTGATATTGAAGGATTCTCTCCTATGTGGGTAGAAAAATCTGAAGATGCTATAGTAGAGCATACAAAAGAAGTATATCCTGGACTTCTAGTTACAGGAATGGCAGTTGCTACTACCTTTGGACAGTCCAGAATGGGCCCTACCTTTGGTGGAATGCTGGTTTCTGGAGAAAAAGTTGCAGAAGTAGCTATTGATATTTTAAAAAATAACGGTGACATAAAAATATCAGAAGAAAAGGTTAAAGCAAGCAAATAATTAAATTTAGTTGTTGTTTTACTTATGCCTTAAATTAAAATAGTAATTAACTAAATTTACTATTTCTTTTTTATTTTTATTTAATTAAAGATTATTTTAATATAACAATACTTACTAATCTATAATCTATTTGTGTGTTGTTATATGAGCCTGTCTTTTAAAAAAACTCTTATTATTAAAAGAATTTATAAATTATTTAAAGAATAATTAGCTAACCTCTAAATATAAAATTCTAAATACTGTTTGGTAGATAAAATGGGAAAAATAATTGCAGTTTGCCTAAGTAAAGAGAAACAAACCCGAAAAAAAGATATGAAAACAGCCCGATTAATCAAAAATCATGGATTAGAAGGAGACGCCCATGCTGATAGTCTATCTCATAGACAGGTTTCTTTATTGGCCCAAGAAAGTATAGATAAAATGGTTAAACAAGGCCTAGATGTTAAGGCTGGTGATTTTGCCGAAAATTTAACCACCCAAGATATTGACTTAAAGTCTTTACCTATTGGTACTGTTCTTGAGATTGGTAAAGAAGTAATTTTGGAAGTGACCCAGATT
>JAUXXK010000056.1 GCA_030681145.1 Methanobacteriaceae archaeon
TATTTTAGAAAGATTACTTTTTAGAACATAGTCCTTAGCCCCTTTTTTAAGGGCATCCACAGCAAATTCTTCACCAATAGTCCAACTTACAAAAATAAATGGAACTTCTGGACATTTTAACTTGGCAATTTCCAATGCAGATAACCCATCAAAATGGGGTAAGGAATGATCAGCTAAAATCAAATCAGGTTTGAATTCATTTATTTCTTTTATAAAATCTTCTTCAATTTCAACGGTTCTGGAAGAATATTCAATATCCGATTTCTTAATTTCCCGTTCCATTAACTCCACATCAAATGGAACATCCTCCAGTATTAGGATATTATAAGTTTTCATAGTATGAAAAAAATATGTCTATTCTAATTTAAATAGGTTATCTAATTGTGTTTCATTAGAGAATAAGTAATAATGAAAGATGATATATGTATTTAATAATTCCTAGTTGCTTTTTCTTATTATATTAAATCTTTGTTATTAGTTTTTTATATGATTTAAATAAAATTAACTAAAAATATATACTTTGATACCAAATATTATATGATAATAATTATTTTATGGTTTAAAAAATATAGAAGGTGTTTTTTTGAGAGAATACCATAATCCCCGTTTAGTCATTAGTAAATGTATTGAATTTGAATCATGTCGATATAATGGTCAGATTATTTCCAGTGCCTTTGTAAAAAAACTCAAAGAAAATGTGGACTTTATTCCAGTATGCCCCGAGGTGGAAATAGATTTGGGAATACCCCGTGACCCCATTCGATTGGTTGAAATAGATGGAAAGGTTAACCTCATACAGCCTTCAACCGATAAAAATTTAACTTTAGATATGGAAAATTTTTCAAAATCTTTTTTAAAGTCTTTAAGTGATGTAGATGGGTTTATTCTAAAAAATAAATCACCTTCATGTGGGGTTAAGGCTGTAAGAATTTACCCCTATCCAGAAAATTCCCGGCCCAAAAATGACGGAAAAGGCCTTTTTGCTAGCTCAGTTTTTAAAAATTGCCCTTTTACACCAGTAGAGGATGAAGGCAGGTTAAGGAATTTGCAAATAAGAGAAGATTTTCTTACAGCAATTTACACATTAGCAGACTTTAGAAACTTGAAAAAAAGACTTAAAATAAAAGAATTAATTGATTTCCATTCCCAGAACAAATTTTTACTGATGGCCTATAACCAGAAGTTAATGCGAGAAATGGGAAATTTGATTGGTAACCAAAAAGATTATTCTAAAGATTATTTATTCCGTGATTATAATAAATTACTGGCTCAGGCCCTTAGTAATCCTCCTGAAGCACCATCCAATATTAATATGTTAATGCATGCCTTTGGCTATTTTTCCGATAAATTAAATCATCAAGAGAAAGTATTTTTCTTGGATGCTATTGAAAAGTACAGAAATGGAATTATGCCACTTTTAGTATGTCTTAACCTGTTAAAATCATGGGTTATTCGATTTGAAGAGGACTATTTAGCTAATCAAACTTTTTTTCAAGCTTATCCACCAGATTTAATGCCGGTTACCACAATTAGTCGGTAAATATTAGATATAATACAAAATAACATCGGGGATATAAATTGATTCAAGAAGATCGCGTTAAAAATTTAAATTTAAAAAAAATTAATAACGGATATTATGTCCTATACTGGATTCAAGCCTCTCCCCGAAGCCATTATAATCATGCGTTGGAGTATGCAATTTTAAAGGCCAATAGTCTTAAAAAACCGCTAGTTGCTTATTTTGGTATTACTAAAAATTTTCCTAATTCCAATTCACGACATTACCAGTTTTTACTGGAAGGTCTGAAGGAAACTATGGAAAATCTGGAAAAAAAAGGAATAAAGACAATAATATTACAAAAAGATCCTGTAAAAGGAGCTGTAGAATTATCTGAAAATGCAATTTTAACTATAAACGACATGGGTTATTTAAATATACAGCGTGAATGGCGTGAAAAAGCCATTGAAATGTTAAAATGTCCTTTAATTCAAGTAGAAACAAACGTGGTTGTGCCAGTAGAAAGTGCATCATCCAAAGAGGACTATTCTGCAGGAACTATTCGACGAAAAATTCAAAAAGTGCTGGAATTTTATATGGTTCCTCTAAAAGAAAATAGGGTAGATATAAGTTCTCTTAAATTTAGTTTTAAAGATCTTGATGTGAATTATGTGAATCGCAGCCCCGAAGATATGAATTTTAATCTTAATAATATATCTAAATCCCTGAAAAAATTGGAATTAAATGAAATAGTGCCCCCCGGAGCATATGAAGGCGGAACAAGTAATGCTTTAAAGTTATTCCACTCTTTTATCGATAATAAGCTAGACAAGTTTGCAGATCTCAGAAATGACCCATCCGAAGACAACCTATCTAACATGAGCCCATACCTACATTTTGGTCAGATTTCTCCACTTTATATGGCCTTGGAAGTTTCAAAAACTAAAA
>JAUXXK010000091.1 GCA_030681145.1 Methanobacteriaceae archaeon
ATTATCTCGGAAAAGGTGAAAAAATGAATTGTGAAAATCATCCAGACAAAGAAGGAGTAGCAGCATGTGTAAGCTGTGGTAAAATCCTTTGTGATGAGTGCAGATTAAAACTGGCTAGTAAAAATTACTGTCAAGAATGTGCAGATGATTTAGTGGCTGAAAAGACACAAAATAGTCATGAACCGATAGAAAGTCTTAAAAAAACACCTTTGGAACGAGAACAAGCGCCCATAAATTATGAGAGAACTTCTTCTAGAGGAATGCCCCGGCCAAGAAAAGCTGAGCAAAAATCAAATACATTTTTATTATTCTGTGTTGCATTTATTGTAACTTTAATTATTGCAGGAGTAATTTTATATGCAATTTATTTAATTTATCTTGCGCCACAATTCGGAGATTTAAATAACCTAATTTACGTGATTATGAACAATCCTGAGCGTATTTTTAACAGTTTCGGTTCATGATACTTTTTTAATAATTTTATTGTTATAAATCCCGGAAAATATATTTATTATACAAAATTTTGAAAAATAAATAATATTACGAGAGGGTATTTTTATGCCCCCAAAAAATAAACTAAGCGATATACAAGTACCAAACACTCTAAAAATTTATTCTATCCCATTATGTCATGGCCTTCCAGATAGAACAATATATTTTAGAAATAAAGCTTTCCCATTATGTGCTCGGTGTACTGGGACATTAATTGGAGTTTTTACGCTACCTATTTACCACATGGAGATAATGAGTCCATCTATTGGATTAATAGTGCTTTTTGCATCCCCGGCCATTGTTGATGCATTTACTCAATTAATAGGGTTTAGAGAAAGTAATAATAAACTTAGACTAATTACTGGATTTCTTTTAGGGGCATCTTTATCTGCTTTAATCGTGATTAGTGGCAAAATATTGGTTAATATGATTCTGAATAGGTAGTAAGTCAAATGAGAAAATTTTTTATCTTTAAAAGAGAATAAATATAGTTATATTCTCAATATCAGGACGATCATATGAAATTAAGAGAAAATAATTCGGGGGTTCTTTTTTTCTTAGGCGTAATCGCTTCAATTATTATTTTAATTTTATATATTTCTCTAGTCATAATCATGCCTGATAAAAAATCAGGAGTGCTATTTAATGACATTATTATGCCCATGGTTGGAATTTTATCCACCATAACTCTTTTTTATGCCGCTAAGTCTTCTAAAATCCACTCCCAATATCTTTATCGTGCATGGTTATTTTTCACTTTGGCTATGTTAAGCTGGACTATCGCAGATTTTACATGGATGATTCTTGAAATTATTTTAAAGCAACCAGTTTTTCCATCTATTTCCGATGTTTTTTATTTGATTTTTTATCCGCTTTTTTTTATAGGTATCTATTATCTCCCTTCTAAACCATTAAACCACACTGATTACCTCAACAGCATATTGGATATTTTTATATTAATTTTTGGAGCAATTTTAGTATACTGGAATTTTTTAATTACTCCCATTATAGTTAGTTTTTCTGATGAAACATTAATAGCAATTATTCTTTCAGTGGCATATCCTGTAGCAGATCTTGTACTCCTATTTGGATTATTTTTGTTAATATTTCAGAGAATTGAAGCCCAAAACAAGGTAACTATTATACTTCTGTTATTCAGTGCATTCATATTGATTATTTCAGATACCATATTTAGTTATCAAACGCTAACCGGAAGTTATGTTAGTGGAAGTGTTAGTGATTTAGGTTATATATTATCCATTATTCTACTTGGTCTGGCCGGATTATTTCAAATTACAAAAAATAGAAAATATGAAGATGAATTTGAAAAAGATATTAACAATCACATATCAAACTGGACCACTTATGTGCCTTATATATGGATGATTATTCTATTTTTACTAATAATGTGGAATTATTATAATGATATATCCATTAATTTTTTTATTTTAGGTCCGGGCGTACTTTTAATCATAGTTTTATTTAGTATAAGGCATGGAATAACATTTAATGAAAACAAATCTCTTTATAAAGAGTTGAAACAAGCCTACAACAAACAGGAACTTAAAGTTCAACAAAGAACCATGGATCTTGAAAATAGTAATAAAACACTTAAAGAAGAAATTATTGAACGCGAAAAAGCAGAGGTGAAGTTAAAAAAATATAAGGAAAATCTAGAAGAATTGGTCAAATTACGTACTACCAACTTAGAAAAAACCAATAGAAAGCTTAAAAAAGAAATAAAAACTCGAAAAAAAATAGAAGAAGAATTGAAAAAAACAGGGCACGCTTATAAAGCAATGTTTGAAAATACTGGAACGGCCACCATGATTGTAGAGGAAAATTGTACTGTTTCTCTGATAAATAAAGAAGCTGAAATATTATTAGGTTATTCTAAAGAAGAAGTTGAAGGTAAAAAAAAATGGATGGAATTTATGGTTACTGATGAATTAGAAAAAATGATATATTATCATAAAATGAGAAGAATTCATCCCAATAACGTTCCAAAAAGATATGAAACACGTAGTATTTTTAAAGATGGGAAAATTAGAAATATTATCCTAACTGTTGACATTATAAAAGACACCAAGAAAAGTGTGCTGTCCTTTTTAGATATTACAGAGCTCAGAAATGCAGAAAATCTGATAAAAAGTTCTCTTAATGAAAAAGATGTGCTCCTTCGAGAAATACACCACCGCGTTAAAAATAACATGCAAATAATATCCAGCCTTCTTAATATCCAATCAGATTATATTGAGGATAAAAAAGCCCGTCTTATTTTCAAAGAAAGCCAAAATAGGATACGATCAATGACCATGGTACATGAAAACTTATATCAATCTAATGACTTAGCCCAAATTAACTTAGGAGAGTATATTAAAAATTTAACCCAGGAACTGTTAATTTCGTTTAAAAAAGATCCAATTAATATTAAAATAAATGTAAATTTTGAAAGTATAATGTTAAATATGGATACCATAATTCCGTGTGGTTTAATTATTACCGAACTAGTTACTAATTCATTAAAATACGCTTTTCCAGATAATAAACCAGGTAAAATAAATATTGATTTTAAATCTATTAGTAAAGAAGAATTCATGTTATGTGTAGGTGACAATGGTATAGGTATACCTGACGGAATGGATTTTAAAGAAAATAAAACATTGGGTATTATGTTAGTAAATTCTTTAGTAAATCAACTCGATGGAACTATTAAACTGGATAGAAGTCACGGTACGCTATTTAAGATTAAATTTAGAGAATTAAAATATAAAAAGAGAATTTAATTTTTAAAATCGTTAGTATGATATTTCAATTATAATAAAATAAAAGTTTTTTTTATTATTTTTACTATTGAATAATTAAAAAATAAGATAAAATAAAGAGAATAATTATTCCTCTTTAGTTTCTTCAGAATCTTTTAAAACTTCTGGAATATCTTCAGTTACTTTTTCAATTGCTTCTTCTGATTGGTTTTCAGTAGCTTCTTCTTCTGATTTCTTTTCAAAAACATCAGTGAACTCTACTTTTTCCACGCCTTCAATATTTTCCCATATATCCTTTGAAATTCTAAATCGGGCAAAAGTAATATCCATATAAGGTTGATTATCAAATTTAGCCACTTCATCCATGGAAATAATGACTTTACCATCTTCAAAAGTTATTTCTGTCTTAGAAACATCAAGATTAGGATTAGGGTAATGAAGTTTGATCATGCTTTTGACTTTTTCCAAATCATCTGTGGTTATTTCCTTAAGTTCCACATCATATTTCAAAGTTTTGCCAGCAAGTTCATGGTTGAAATCAACTCGAACTCTTCCACCAGAAATGTTTAGAATTCTGCCATTGTGGTTTTCTACAGTTAGTGTCATACCAACATAGGGAGTGATACCTTGTTTTTTGAATTCTTTCATAGGAACTAATTGGATTAATTTAGAGTCCCTCTCACCAAAAGCATTTTCTGGAGTAAGTTCTACAGTTTTCTTTTCGCCTTCTTCCATTCCAGCCACAGATTCATCTAGGCCTTTTAGTAAGTGTCCGCCGCCAACAATAACTGGTATAGGGCCGTATGTCTTTTTATCCACTTTAATTCCAGCTTCTTCAGCCACTTCTTCTATAGTAGTATCAAAGACGTCACCGGTTTCTTTTGTTCGTCCTGTAAATTCTAATTTTATAAAGTCTCCTTCTTTCACTGCCATATCTGTAGCCTCCTGTGAGGTATTCTATTTTTAAACTCTTGTAACACGTGTTTATCTTTATAATTTAATACACGAATAAGAGAAGGGTAATTTTCTATATATTTAGAAATTGTTTCCTTATTTACTTTTGCCTCCAGAGAAGATAAAACCCGACTTTTATGATGAGTACTGAAACCTTGAGAAATAGATTTCATAACATCTTCCATTGAACGGAAGGGTCTATTATTAATAATATCATTAGTTGTGGTTTCATTTAATAAAGAGATATTAAACAATTCATCTCTGGAAGTTTCATTCACTGTTTCCAGTATTAATTCTTCACTTCTTATGTTATGAAGTGGTGCATTATTATTCTCTATCTCTTCCCTTAAAACTTCAATGGTTTCAGGAGGAAGCATATCTTTGGCCAAGTCCAAATTATTATCGAGAATAGATTTTCTAATAAGGGTGCCACTAACCCCCTTTATTCTTTTAACAAAAAAGAATTTATCTTTAAAATCAAATCCTATTTTTTTAAGGGATTTGGAGAGTGAAGCAATGACATAATTATCTTCTTGAAGTTTTCCCTCTAATAAAATTTCTCTTGTTTTTAGATCCACCATTTTATATGGTCTTGGAGCCACCGCATGCCCCATAGTAATACGTTCCATGATTAAATCAAAACCTTCCACTGGCTGATACCCTCTAGGGATGATATCCGCATCCAATGCCTTGAACATTTTAGCCAAACAAATAGAATACTGACCAGATCCCATGATTCCCATTGGAGGTCCTTCTATTACAACATCAGCCCCTACTGCTATTGCAGATCTAGCCCTAGCATGCCGAGTCATTATGTAAGGCAAACCCCTCCCACTGCGTTCAGTGGGGCCTGGAACCACTGCTACGAAAAGAGCATCAGGAAAAGCACCTTTTGCTTGCATCATACAGTGCAGATGGCCTTTGTGTAGGGGGGAGTACTCTGTAAAGTCCGCGATTATTTTTGGAGTTTTTTTAGAAGAAAGTTCAGCATTAAATTGTTCTTTAAAAATGGGTTTTTTAGAAGCATCGCTTAGTATAATCTTCCTATCTCTTTCCATAATTTTTTTTATTAGTTTTTCATGGTGACTCATATTATCTCAATTATCTGATTTTTAATTAATAAAAATTAATTTTGTTTGGGCTAATCAAATTAATAATCATGATAAAAATATAAACAATAGATTATAAAGAATATTTTACTAGCCGAAATGATAGTAATTGGAATTATTGTATATCTAATAATTAAATCATTACATTATTTGAATTCATTGATTAAAAATATTGAAGATAGAATGTTTACCTGCAATATTATTTGTTTGAATTGATATAAAACTAGTAGTAATGGGAAAATAAGATTAATGGTGTCAATCATGATAGATGTATGTATAAAAAATTGTAAGATTTCACCAGAAACAAATTCTTGCTGTATCCATATTGACAATGGTCAAATAATTGATATAACGAAAACTCCAGCAAAAGCAGAAAAAATCATTAGTGCTGAAAATAATCTGATTTTACCCGGATTAATTGA
>JAUXXK010000080.1 GCA_030681145.1 Methanobacteriaceae archaeon
CATTATATTTTTATTTAATATATATCTTAAATTTAGAAATTATATAACGAGTATGGCAGTCTTATGAAAATCCAAGAAAAAGAAGATTCAACCCAATTTACATGTTATTCCATAAAACCAGTCCATACAAATTATATAAAACCTAATGAAAGCCTTAATACCATTATTGAATCTGCTGGTCCTCTTTTAGAGGATGGAGATTATTTGATAATATCTGAAACTCCTGTTTCAGTTTCTCAGGGGAGATTAGTTGATGAATCTCAATTTAAAGCTTCGATATCTGCAATAATTTTGGCCGATGTGTGGTCTAAATATATTTGGGGATATTTGCTAGGACCTTTGTTTAGAATTAAAAAAAGAACCATTAATAATCTCAGAAAGCTGCCTCCAGAATCAAGAGCCCATAAAGAAGTAGTTTTACAATATTATGGGCTTAAACATGCATTAAAGCCCGCGTCAGAAGCCGGAATAGATCTGAGTAATGTTCCAGGCACTATGGTTTCTTTATTACCAAATCAACCCCAAAAAGTTGCAGTTAATCTTTCCAGGCAGATTCAGGAAGTTTTTAGTAAAAATGTGACCGTTATAATTATTGATACTGACGTAACATATCAACTGGCTGGGAAAAAATTTACATGTTTACCCATTGCCATAGATGGAATTAAATCAAATACTGGAATTTTTGGATATATATTGGGAAGATTAGGGAAAATTGCCGGACCAACCCCACTGGGAACATCATCCAAAATTTCAGTTAAAAAAGCAATAGAAATAGCAAATATTGCTGAGGATTATCAAAAATCACTGGAAGATCACTTATCAACTGTTTATCATATGAATAATAAATTTGGAAAAGATGGATCCAACATAACTATAGATATGTTAAATTCCATTACTCATACACCAGCTATAGTTGTTAAAGAATGTGAAAACAATGAAATTCTTAAAAACGTATCAGAATAATTGTTTTTATATGACAATATTGTCCGCTAAAATATTGTCCACTAATAAAATATAAATATAATAAGTATTATAAATAATATCAAGATATAAATAATATCATAATAAATAAAATTGCACTTTTAATTGTGAATATTTTTTGTTCCAGGCTATGTTAAATATAATGTGGGGAATTTTATTTCCATTATAATTTTCATTTGAAAGTATTAAACTTACATGGCCGTAAAATCTCAAAATTTCAATATAAAAGAGGTTATGGAATTCAAAAAAATCTAAAAAAATCATATTTGGATTCGATTTTTGAAAAATTCCATTAGGAGGAAAACAATGATTAAAGATCCACTAGTTCAAGATTTACTTTATGAAGTTATCAATGAGGAAGAAGACGGAAGCATAAAAATTGTCGAATGCCTAATTAAGGGCAAGGTTACAGACGAAGAAATTGCAGAAGCAACTGAATTAAGACTAAATATAGTTAGAAGAGTCCTTTATAAACTTTATGATGCAGGTTTAGCAAGTTATAAAAGAAGTAAAGACCCCGAAACACAGTGGTATACTTACACCTGGAAATTTGAAGTAGAACACGTGGAAGAAATGATAAATCGCAAAAATCAAGAAATCGTATCTAATTTAAAATCAATTTTAGATTATGAAGAAAATAACATGTTTTTTGCTTGTAAATCAAATGATTGCAGATGTACTTTTGATGAAGCATCTGAAAATGGATTTATATGTCCTAAATGTGATGGAGTAATGGAATATATGGATAATGCCCCCATCATTGAACAGATAAAAGAAGATCTTGTCATTTATGATGAAATAGATTTTGGAGCCAATAAAAACTCCTAATAATCATTAATAATATAAAAAAATTAAATATCTGATTTTACTTAAATTTTTTATAAATATTAATTAAAGTTGCCCTATCTTAATTCCTGAAGGCAAATTTATTTATTTTTAATTTAATTTTCTTTTATCCTTTTTTTAATTTTAATTATGAGATAATTATTCAAAATTATATTAAAAAATTATTTTTATTTAATTTTACATTAATTAAAATGAGGATAATTAATTTATAAAATAAAATATCGTTATCCAGCTTTTAAATAGATTATATGAAATAATAAATATTATAAAAAAAGGTGAATATTTGAATTTATCTGCCCTTAAAGCCCTTAAAGAATACAATTGTCCCGAATGGGTAATTAATCATTCCGAAGCCGTTACTTTAAAAGCAATGGACATATCCAAAAATTTATCCGAGAATTATAATTTGAATCTTGAAATAGTAGAAAAAGGAGCTATTTTGCATGATATTGGTCGATGCATGACCGATGGAATATACCATGCTGTTGTGGGTGCTCATCTTCTAAAATTAGAAAATTATCCTCCAGAAATTATTAAGATCGTCGAAAGACATATAGGTGCGGGAATTCCAAAAAAAGAGGCCATATCACTGGGTCTTCCAGCTAAAGATTTTATGCCATTAACATTAGAAGAAAAAATTGTTGCCCATGCAGATAATCTTTTACATGGAATTAAAGAAGTGAATATTGATTTTGTGGTGGACAAATGGTCCGCTCGAATGGGTTTTGACCATCCCTCCATTGCTCGTTTGA
>JAUXXK010000089.1 GCA_030681145.1 Methanobacteriaceae archaeon
GGTCCTAATGACACTGATTTTTCATTTGATAAGTATGTTAAAGAGATGAGGGATTACTAAAAAAATTATTTTTAGTCATCATTGTTGAATAAAATAAAAGAATTGTTAACTAAGATTTTAGGGTTACGAAATTTAATTAAATTAATCAATCTATTAATAATCAATTTAATAAAATAACGGATAAAATTATAAAAAATGGGGATCAGGAATGCCAAAGGATGAAAGTATAAAAAAAGTTCTTATAATAGGGTCCGGACCAATTCAAATAGGTCAAGCTGCTGAGTTTGATTATTCTGGATCTCAAGCGTGCAAATCCTTGCAAGAAGAAGGGATCGAAACGGTGTTGGTAAATAGTAACCCTGCCACCATACAAACTGATATGGATATGGCAGATCATGTTTATGTTGAGCCTTTAACACCAGAATTCGTGGCCAAAATTATTGAAAAGGAAAAACCGGACGCTGTTCTGCCTACAATGGGTGGACAAACAGGACTCAATGTGGTCACTGGGTTGGAGCAAATTAATGCTTTGAAAGGGATTAAAGTAATAGGATCCTCAGTGGAGATCATACGTAATGTGGAAGATAGGGACTTGTTTGATAAATTAATGAAAGATCTTAATCAACCAGTGCCAAATGCGAGGGCAGTAGAATCTTTGGATGCAGCTATTGAAGCTGTCAAAGAAATCGGTTACCCGGTTATTGTCAGACCTGCTTTCACATTGGGGGGAACTGGGGGTGGCGTGGCTAATAATGAAGAAGAACTTATTGAAATAGCCACTCGTGGACTTGATATGAGCTTTATTAATCAAGTACTAATTGATCAATCAGTTCTGGGATGGAAAGAGTTTGAATATGAGGTCATGCGGGATAAAAATGATACTTGTGTTATTATATGTAACATGGAAAATATTGACCCTATGGGAGTCCACACTGGAGAAAGTATTGTGGTTGCACCCTCTCAGACCTTAAGTGATGAGGATAATCAGAAACTTCGGAATGCATCTCTTAAGATTATAAGGGCTTTGAAAATTCAGGGAGGGTGCAACATCCAGTTTGCAGTGAATCCTGAAACCAATGAATACATGGTAATTGAAGTAAATCCCCGTGTTAGCCGAAGCAGTGCTCTAGCTTCAAAAGCAACTGGTTATCCTATTGCTAAAATCTCTTCTAAAATTGCTATTGGAATGACCCTGGATGAAATTAAAAATGATATTACTCAGGAAACCCCTGCATCATTTGAACCAGCTATAGATTATGTGGTAGCCAAAATACCAAGATGGCCCTTTGATAAATTCAAAGGCATCAGTAATAAAATAGGTGTACAGATGAAATCCACAGGGGAAGTCATGTCTATTGGTAGAACCATAGAAGAATCCTTGCACAAGGCCATAAGGTCTCTTGATATAGGAAGATATGGTTTTGAAGAGGTTTCTTATACTCGAGATGATTTGGCTAATCCTACTGATGA
>JAUXXK010000095.1 GCA_030681145.1 Methanobacteriaceae archaeon
TTTTAGAGATTTGGCCCTTATTTCTTGTGAAAGTTCTTGAATTTTCATATTTTTCCCTTTAGATGATATTTAATGTGATAAATAGATAAATTGCATATTAATTTTTTAATATTTTTATATTGAATTTAAATGTTGATATAAATGTGGTAAATATAATTTTTTCAATTAGATATTAAATTTTATTATCAGATAATTTTATGGTTTTCGCAAATCAAGTTTAGATTCAATATATCTTAATTTTCTTAATTTGAAAAACTATATGAAATCTAATTATTTTTAGCTTAAGATTTAACAATTCAGTAATTTCAGAACAATATTTGATACTCTCCTAAATTATATTAAATCTTAAATTTAATTAGATATAATTAAGTCTATTTGAATATTATTGAATATAATAAAATAATTATAGATAATTATTGAAATTCCATTTAATGAATTTTATAACCTTACCCTGTTTAATTGTAAAATAATATTATTTCTTATAAAATGAGGATTTAAAATGAGTTTTTATGATCTTTCCAAGAATAAAGAATATAATTTATCCGAAAAATGAAATTGGAATTAATATCAGACTTGAATAACTCGGAAAATGTAAATATTGTTCATTAAACTTCAGATTATGAAGTTCATATTCGTAAAAATCTAATCTTATTTTGAGCAGTCTATATTTGGATGAACCAGATTTTAAGGAAAAAATAATCAAATCAACCAGATTATTTTACCAGAGTTCTGATGATAAACTGAGACTGGCTGCTTTTTATGTATGGGGTGAGAGTGGTAAAACTGATTTTGATAAGATAGTGTTATTTTTGGAGAAAGCCTTGAATGATCGTATTAACAAGGTAAAAAGTTCTATTATGGGGGTTTTAAAAAAAATGGGGGAGAAAAATCCTCAACCAACTTTAAGTTTAGCTAAAAAATTTATAAATCATCCTGATCCTGAAGTTAGAATATTAATTTTACATGGGATAAAACTCGGGGGTCGAAATCACCCTGAAGAAATATTACCTTTATTTTATAAGCTTCAAAATGAAGTAACTCCCCGAGTAAGGAACATGATCATTCATGTGATTGGCCAAATTAGTTATAAAGAAGGATGTCTCGAAAAAGTTGTTTTAGAGTTGATAAAATGGGAAAACAACGAAATGGTAAAGGATTCACTTGAAGAAATAATTAAAG
>JAUXXK010000099.1 GCA_030681145.1 Methanobacteriaceae archaeon
GAATGATTTATCAAATTTAACTATATTGGATATGTGTGGGTGGAGTCTGAGGCCTAAAACATAGTTTTCATCTAAACCTTGCATTAGCTGGTCAATTTCCAGATGTATTTTTATTTCAGTCTCATCATCCCGGAAAGTGGGGGCGTAGAGAATTATTTTTTTACCAGATAATTCCGGATAATTATTGAAAAAATCATCTCTCATTTTAAGAATAATATCTTCATTAAAAAATATATCGGTCCTAGGGCATCCCGTATTCCATATTCTATGATCATTAGCCCCAAATGATGCCTTATAAATATTTTTCATCCACCGAGATCCCACAATAAAATGAGTAGTATTGTTATTGGTTTTTGTGGCCAGTTTTTTAATCCACCCATCTTCACATTCCATTCCAAATTTCTTTATAGAACCAGTTCCATGCCATAATTGAACCAAATTAGTGTTTTTTTTAATTTTTATGGTTGAAAATGGTAAAAAAACATTATCCATGAATATAATGCGGGATGTGGCCGTGTGATACGGCACCAACAGAAACATGTGATATAATTTTTTAAATAAATTTTTATTTTTTTCAAATGCATAATCTTCTCTGCGGACTATTTTAAAAATTAATTCCGGGTTCTTTTTTTGGAAATACTGATATGTTGATCCTACATTTCCTTCATCACTGTCATCGTGGGTCATGATAAGGAGTATCTTAACCGGATTGATAGGAATCAAGTAGCTTAAGTAGAAAAAGATAGCCATTATATAATAAGAAATCCGCTTAAAAAGCCCACTTTTATCCATGATTCAATCCTCATTTTCTGTTTTAAAGTAATTTGTTTTTTCTAAAATTAAATTAACAATTTTTTCAGAAGCATGCCCATCATCAAAACAGGTAAATTTATTTAAAAATTCCATATATTTTTCTTTATAATTTTCAGGATTATAACTTTTTATGGATTTTACAAGATCATTAGTATTTTCCGCTATGGGTCCAGGGAATTCTTCAAATATATCAAAATAAAATCCCCTTAAGTTTTTTTTATAATTATAATAATCATGAGTATAAATCATCATTGGTCTCCTAAGTAGAGCATAATCAAACATTACCGAAGAATAATCAGTTATTAAAATATCAGATATTAAGTATAGCTCCTGGATATCCCATAGATGATTGCATTCATAGACAAATCCCTGGTATTTGCTCCAGTCCAGTGAATCTTTAACTAGATAATGCAATTTAACCATTATTATATGTGTATCAGATAACTCTTTTTGTAACAATTCAAAGTCCATCTGAGAAGAGAATTTATATATCCCATTTTCATAAAATTCATCATCTCTCCAAGTGGGAGCATACAAGATGACTTTTTTATCTTCAGAAATACCATATTTCTTTTTAATAGAATTTATTGATTTCTCATTATTATTTCTGAATAATAAATCGTTTCGTGGAAATCCTGTTTCTAAAATAGATTTTTTAAAGTCAAAACATGATCTGAATTTTTCAGTAGTATAATCACTTTGAGAAATCAAATAATCCCATGTCAATGTATTTTCTTTAAATAATCGTTTATATTCTGATAATTCAAGTCCTTCACTCATACTCAGAACATCAAGATCCATGGCCAGTTTTTTCAAAGGAGTTCCATGCCATAATTGAATATAAGTAGTTTCTGGTCGTTTAACCAAAAATGATGGTTGTCTGGTATCACATACCCATATTTTAGCCCGAGCAAGATAATATAAATAAGACAATCGGGATCTTTTAACTTTTTTTACATTTCCCGGAATTTCTAAAGTAGTGTCCTCCAGACACCATACACATTTGAACTCTTTATCCAATCCTTTACGAACAATTTCTTCATATACATATTTGGGATTACTAGAATAATTTCTTCCCACACTGCTTTCAAAAAAGATTATTTTATTATTTACCGAAAATACTTTTAGAAATCCCTTATAAAATCCTATAACCCTCTTTTTAAGTGCTTGTTTAAGGTTCATTGGAATCTCCTACTGAAATTTAAATTCTGAGTGGTTATATTAACGAAATATCATTGATTAGCTCTTCAGTTTTTCGAGGTATTTCTTCCAAAACATCAGAATAGAAACCTCTAAGTTCATCTCGGTATTCCTCCAGAACATGCATGAAAAAGAACATAGGCCTATTTAAGACGCAGTAATCATAAATTTCTTAATAGTTTCCTTCAAAAAATCATATAACATTTAAATTTAAATAATTTAACTATTAATTAAAACCATCCACCAAGGTCTGAGCGTATTCCCAATCATTTTTATCATCTATTTCGGTCCATTTTAATCCATCAGTATAAAAATAATCAATATTTGATTCTTTACTCAGATCATTATAAGCTATATCGTAGTAATTTTGAACATCTTTTTCGATTAATCTTTCTAAAA
>JAUXXK010000101.1 GCA_030681145.1 Methanobacteriaceae archaeon
TTCTGAGTTTGCTGATTTGATTATCGATTTCAGTTATTCTATCAATATTTTTTGGGACGTCGTTTTGTAATAATTCTAATTCATGTAATAAATGCTTTTTTTCGGCATTAATTCGTTCTAATTCCGGTTTAATTTTAGGAACTTCAAGAACTGTTTCATCAAATAGTTTCATGCCTTCAAATTCTTCGATTAAACTATTTCCACACATTATTTTATGATCGAGATTTGGTAATGGTTTAATATCTTGAATATTTTCTTCATCTACAACAAGTGAAAGCCAGAATCGTAATTTAGTTATATCAACTGCAGATGAGTCTATGTCTACACCGTATAAACAATTTTCAATGGTTTCTCGTTTCAAAATATAATGTTTTGTTTCAATTTCAGATAATATTGAGAGTATAGATCTGGCTCTGACTATTTCATTCATCATTCCAACGGGAAATGCTCCTGAACCCACTGCGGGATCAACTACTTTTATATCTTTCAGTAATTGATTAATACTTTCAGAATTTTCTTTTATAGATTCTGGCATAGTTTTGTATGGTACAGCTTTACCATATTTTTTCTTTTGTTCTTGTTGTTTTATTATGGTATCAAGTGCAAATTCTCCTTTTTGAATGAAGTATTCAATATCTTCCTGTGATATCTCAGAAAGATTTGTTTTAAGATAATTTATAAGGCTCTGTTGGCACATGTAATGTACGATTTCTCTAGGAGTGTAAAAAGCACCTTTTGATTTTCGATCTATGACTTCTAAAAGGTTTTCAAAGACTTTACCTAGCATTTCAGGGTCAACTGCGACTTCTTTTTCTAAAGGTTCATCTTCTTTAATTGTGAAGTTAAATAAATCAAAAGTGTGCAATATTTTTTTGAAAATTTTGTTATCTAATGTTATATCTGTACCGACCCAATCGTAGTCATTTGCAGGTTCAAAAAGTCCTCCATTAAGGAATGGTATCCTACAATCAAATTTACTGTAGTAATCACCATCTCTTTCTGTTGCTAAAGCTTCATAGAATAGTGGTTCTAGTATGTCATTGAAAAAGTTATCATAACTTCCCATTTCACCATCAAATAATTTTCTTAAGAAATTTTTAGGCCCTTCACCCCAAGAGTTTTGTTTGCTTACTCCAAGCCATCCTTTTTTTTGTAGGAAGTAGATAAAGACTATTTGTCCTAATAGTTTTTTGGCAAAATCAGTAGTTAATATATTGTTTTCAAGGAATTCTTGTTCTATGACTGGATCATTTTTGATAACATCTTCTAATGATTCTTTTAAATCTATGAATAGTTTTTTATATTCTGTGAAGAATTCTTTGGTTACACTTTCGATACCAAATGATGCTTCTATTTGTTCTAATGTGGGTTTAGTATCTTCTTCTCTGATCAAATCTAGAAATTGGCTTCTGCATGTGTGGTTGGGTTCATTTAGTCCCACTAAATATGAAGATCGTTTTGCGGGAGTTAGTTTAGTTTTAGTTTTTACTTTTCCATTTTCTTTTACGAGTTCATATTCCATCTTTACGAAAGAAAATCGCCAGTCTTCTGGTTCATCTCCATAAAATGCAACCAACGCGGCATCTCTGTCGTTTTTTTCTAAAAATTTAGCGCTTAAATTTCTTTGCATGGTTCTAGCGCGGTCTCTAGAGCTAGTTCTTTTCAGTCCCACTGCAAAGACTTGGATGAAGTTTTTAGAGTCATCCATATAGGTTCCTAAGCTATCGAAAGCTTCTACGAAATCAGTATATTCTGTAGGAATATAACGATTCATATCAGTTGGATTTAATCTGAAATCATTGAATAATTCTTTGATAAAGTTACCAAATTTATTAATATCAAATTCAGAAAGGAATGTTTCATTTAATATCGTTTCTGCACTTTGTTTATCCATTTTAATCGCCTTTTAGTAGATATTCCGACAATATAACTTCTTTAGGTCCTGAGGTATCGGCTGCATTTGTAACAAAAGTTTTATTGAAGTATTCTGGAGCAATCCCAGATTTTAGTTTTGCTAAAATTTTTAAAGGTTCAATTTCATCTTTAATATTGTTTAATATTTTTTTCATGGTCCCCTTGGGTAGTGAACCTTCTTTTAGTAATGTTAAAACATCTTGGATGTATTCTTCATCATGATCAGTGAATTGTTTTGATCTTGCTATGGCCTTTAGTCGTTTAATGAGTTGGTTTTCATAGCCACCACCCCTTGTCTTAACTAGTGGCTCCTCTTCAAATTGGAAAATAGATGAAAATTCATTTTTATTTAAATTTAAATATTCATAAAAATTTGGGCCTAATTTCTCTTTTTTAGTTTTTTCACCTGATTTAAGAATTTCAGCAGCTTTAAAGAAATCTATTTCCTCAATAGCAGTTCCATCATTCATGAATACCTTTCTTAATTTCCCTTTACGGAAAAATGTTAAAAGAGAATCATGTTCTATTTCATGATTTTTAGCAGTTCTAGATTTTTTAGGTAATCTTTTTATTTTTTCAAAAAGATTTCTATTGTTATCCCTGATATCTCTTAGGAAAGTGAGATATTTCAGTTCAGTATCTTCTTCCTCATCTTCTCCAGTAATTGTGCTTTTTGATGTTAATTTTACAAATAAATCATGTGATTTGATTTCTTCATCAGTAAGCAGTTTTGAATCATTACCTAACATTTCAATAAATGCTTTGATTTTAGCCTCAGCAGCTTCTTTAAGACTTATATTCTCATTTATTTTGCTTGCAGGGAAGAAATTATAAATGAAAATTTCATCAAATTTAGTATCCACTCTTTGCACACGCCCTACTCTTTGCATCATTCTAGTAGGATTCCAAGGAATATCATAATTAATAACTACATTAGAACGATGTAAATTCACTCCCTGGGATAAAACATCTGTTGAAATAAGAATACGATAATCGTCTGCTTGATTACTTGATTTAGCATCAAAATTTTGAATAATAGTGCTTCTTAATGAATCAGATGAACTTCCAGAAAAATACATGACTTTATTATCAAATAATGGGTTTAATTTCTTTGTAAGGTAATCTGCAGTCTCTTTAGACTCTGTAAAAACTACTATTTTACCACTAAGATTTTTATCCTGGAATAATCTTTTAATGAATTCATCTACTTTTGGGTCACTGATCACATCTTTCCATAGGTCCTGTATTTCCTCTAAAAGTTTCAAATCATATTCTAGATCTTCTATTAAGCGAGAATTAAAATCTTCTGAAGCGTACTTGGTAACTTTTTCTTCTGCAATGAGTTTTTGAATAGCTTCATCATCATCATTTTCTAATAATTCAAAGATTTTTTGGATATCTTTACTAATGTAAACATTTCCTTTTTTATATTCTTCAATGAATTTTTTGTAAGAAAAGATGAATCGTCCAACTGATTTTTTAAATGCAAAAAAACTACTTTCTAATCTCTTTAAAAGCAATATTTTCATGAATTTTCCCATGTTAGTTTGAGGAGCTTCCATTAACATGATTTTCTTCTTAAGATACAGTAATGGAGTATATCTAGCGTAAGTAAACTCATCAGTTATTAATTCTAAAGTTCTGTTGAAAATATTATCCATTTCTTCATCGAACTCGTAAATAATGGGTTCTGGATCATTAACCTCTGGAAACTTTAACTCTTGCTTCTCTAAGTCTTTAGCATAATATTTCATGACACTAGTACGCGTACGCCTTACCATAAGATACTGAAGAACATTTTCACGAATATCTTCAGCATTTTCCTGTACTATTCTCAAATACTCTTCTTTATCTGTCTGACGATCTAATCCATTAAGTCGCCGTTCAAGGCTTTTGAAATAGATTTCTAAGTCCCTAACCTTAGGATTAGGAAGTGTAGATTTATGAGAATTCTGGAAAAGTTTTATTTGACTTAAAATATCCATGGGAGTATTGTTTAATGGAGTTGCAGTAACTAAAATAACCCTTTTACCCCTACAGATTTGGAATAACTTTTCATACATTTGTGTAGATTCATTTCTAAAATCATGAGCTTCATCAATAAAGACATTTTTGTACTGTTCAGTACCATTCTGTATAATCTGATCAAGTTTTCCTCTAGATTCATATTCATATTGATTTATTCCAAATTTATAGAATACATTGGGCCATGAACCTGGATTTTTTTTATCCAAAAGAACTGGTGGTGCTATTATCAGACTTCCTCCGTCTAATTGCTGAGCTAATAATGCAGAAATGTATGTTTTCCCTAGACCCACTACATCAGATATGAATACTCCACCATATTCTTCTAGTTTCATTTTTGCATCCATTACTGCGTCTTTTTGGTATTTTAAATCCATGAAGTCGCTTGGAAGAAACTCTTTGTACATTTCACTTTGGTCTAGATTTATTTTCTCCTTTAAATATTCATAAAGGAATTTTAAATAAAGTTCATATGGTGTAATTGAATCATTTAGCCAGGTTTCCTTTCTAATAGTTTCAATATATTTTTCAGAAACATCTATTGAATCATCCCATAATTCATTGAATTTATCTAATGAAAATTCATAATCATTCCTATTTTTCAATTCAACGTTAAATTCAAGATTATTTTTGAGGCCCGATTTTGTAAAGTTGCTTGATCCAGTGATAACCCGTCCCACATCTCGATCATCTTCTTTAAAACTCATAATATAAAGTTTAGCATGAATTTTTTCTGAAGGATATACTTTTATCTCCAGTTTTCCAGATCTTAGCCACTCAATAAACTTTCCAATACCTTTCTCAACTCTAAAAGAGTCTTCAGATATTTCCATTTCTTTAGCTATTTCATTAGAAAAGTCATTTTTGGCCTCTTTATGAGAAAGCCTAGAAGTATCTTTAGATTCCTCAATAAGATCAAAAGTATTCCTATCAGTACTTATACCAATTAAAACCCTAATTTTTTCAGTATTTTCAAGTGATTTATAAATAGAATGAAATCCACTAGTGTAAAAATAACCAACAAGAACATCAAAAAACTTTGTATCTTTAATAAGTGTATTGAACCTTTCAGAAAGAGTATTTTCATCTTCGTTTGTAATAAAAGTAAGATCATTAACCACATCATCGCCCCAAATACTGTTCTAGAATCTTAAATCAAATCAATTACTTCATTCTATTAATTATTTAATCCAATAATTTTAGTTTAATAACTATTTTATAACTAGTTATTATAATTAAAGAAATAGATAGCCTCTTTAATTCCGAATATGAATATATATTTATAGCATTCTTTCAAAAAATGATAAGAAAGTTATAAAAATTTTTTTAATCCGTTTAAAAGATCATTTACTTCATTTTCAGTAATATCCTCAGGATGATCACATTTATTTCTAATACTTGCCCAATACTCTATTTTTTTTAGTTCTGAGATATCTATTTTTCCAGATTTATATAAATTCATTGCTAATGGATATATAGTTTCTTTTAGTCCAAATTCAACATTATTATTGTAACAAATTGTCTGTAAATGTTTTTCTAATGCAACACCAGCCAATGCACCTGCTGCTCGCACGAATCCATTGTTTAGAAGAATTTCTGCCTCTTCTAATTCTTTTTCGACATAATCTGCTGAAATTAGATTTCTCAGATTTAGTTCTTTAGCTTCCAATACATCAGGTATGCTATTTAATATACCTCTTTGGATATCAAAAATGTTTAGAAAATTATCTCTAAATTTTAATTTATCTGGTTTATATAGATCCTTATTAAATTGTAAAAAATTTATAATTAGAGGGTATTGATTTTTGAACTCATTCAATCTTTCTTCAACTAAATTTTCTGTAATTAATTGTAATGATGTAGAATACCATCTTTGGTAAAGTCGAAGAACAATCCTTTGTGTTTTTTTGACTTCTGAATTTGGTGTGTCCCAAAAATATTTAAATCCACAACGTTGTGGATTGTGTATTATTTGTAACTTATTTGAAACATTTTCAAATTCACTTTCAATTTCATCTGAAATAGATTCTAAATCTTGAATTTTTTTTGTAATAGTCTCTATCAATTGAATCCCTCTTAATAATAAAAGAATATAGACATTAGAAAATCTTAATTAGGATTTATTATGTCTTACCCCTTTTTTACCTGCGCGAACTAGCCAAACACTTATTATAATTACCTCTGAAAACTGCAATATTTTTTTATTCCACATTCATCACATTTAGGATTTCTTTCAAGACAAATACCATCATCTAATCCGAGTTCTATATCTTCACCACTTTGACCATATTTAACAAAGCAGATATCTATGTACCTAATTGGAAGTCCTGTTGCATTACTAAACTTTTGACCTTGTAGAACTGTTTTTAGTATTTGATTTTCATCTTCAATTAATCCTAGTCGTTTGAAAATACGTGCGATAACTCTATCTGGTTTTAAAACGGGTAATCCAATATCCGTCATAAAGTGATAGGAGGTTATTCCTCCAAAATAATTGAATTTGTATTGTATTTCTTCTTTAAAAAGTAATAAGTTCTCCAATGATTCTGAAGGGTTAAAATAATCAATATAATCTTTAAAAGAACCATATTCTCCAATTATTTCTTTAAAAACAATAGCATTATTGATGCATGCTTTTATTTTATTTTTATTCCGTATCATATAGGGATCTTTCATTATTTCATCAATCTTTGTCGAGTCATATGAACTAACTTCTTCAAAATTAGAGAAATAATTTTTAATTGTGGCTTTCTTTTTTTCTACTGTACTTGCCTTAAATCCAGAATAAAACACTACTGGGAAAATATAATTGTAATATTCATCATCAGTTAGATTTCGGTCTTCATAGTGTTTAAATTGACCATATACCTCATTAAACTCTCTTTCTGAAAACCTAGTTTTTTCTTTTAGAGTATGTTCTAACTTAAAAAAAATATCTTTATATTCTATTTAATCATCCCCTAATGAAGTTAAAAGTACTATTCCCCATAACAAATGTATTTAATTATTAGTTTCTTTATTAAAAGATAAATTTACTAACTTTATTATATAATTCTCATTGATATTTACACATACTATACTAAATTATTTACTATTTTTATTCACAAGGAATACTCACCAAATGCTCGCTATCTTAAGTTATATTATATTTAATCTTCTTTTATCCTTGTGATAATTCATGAAAAGATTAATTAAAAAAAGATAAAAATAGTCTTATGGAACATAGATGATTAAGGGAAAATAAAATTCATGATGATCCTCCTAACGAATCTGAGAGTCTAATAGTTAAAATTAGAGAGATAATTTAGGAGGCAGATAATATGAGGAGATATGATTCAAGAGTTATTAGATGCATTCGTAGTCACGATGTTAAAACCAAAATGGGAAAACAAACAATGACTGTAAAAGATTATATAATCCCTTTGGAGTTTAACCATCATTTCAATGAGGATGAAATAGTTAATATAGTAGGGAAAGATGATTTTGAATGGGTTTTAAATGCTCTAAAAAATTTAGAAAAGGATAAAAATAGTTAGAAAAACAAATTGAAGTTTTTAGGGTTAGAAAGAAAAAACAAGTAAGAAAAAACTTCATTCAAAAAGTGATTGAAGCTTTTCCAAGGTAAAAACATGATCAAATTTATTCATTATTTAACTTTGCTTCACTTTTAGCTACTAGATAAGTTATAGCAGCGTTTTATTCTATTTTGAAAACACCTAAACATTTTTGTTCGCCATTAATCGTTATATATGTGCTCCAGCCTTCATCCTCTTTATAAACTCCCGGATACTCACTGCCTTTAGTATTTACCATCTTTTAATATCCATAATTTCTATTCTTAAAATATTTTTTATTCATATATCGATATATAAAATTACTCTTGCTTATTTTTTAAAAGAATTTATATCATTCTAAATAGCATCTAGCACTTTTTATTTCATTGATTTTTAATTTAGACCCAAATTCGTCTTGCCATGTTTCTAGCTCTTTATTGAATGAAAAAATAGATAATTTTGGATTATTTAGTGCATTTGTAACTACAGATATCCTATAATTGTCCTTAAAATTATTCATTTGTTCGTATTCATTTGGTGTAAGCTCAATTTTAATTTTTTCTTGGGATAATCCTTTTACTTCTATTTTTAATTTTCTTTTATTCAAAAATGCTTCTAAATCCCATCCTAAATTATCTTTTTCTACAGACTGAACAATATAACCATATTTTGATAGAATTCAATAGTTTTGTCTATTGCGATTTTTTCAATTTTTTGCCTTTTATAAAAATCATGCTGCCGAGGAAATCCATTTTTTGTTTTAGAATGCTTCTTAATTAAAGGAGGTAATGTGTTGTTGTTAACGTAATTTAATACGGCTTTTCTAAATTCTTTGTTTTCTTCATGATCCGCATACCAGATATTCGCTCTTCCAAGTCCTCTTTTACCTCTAGGAAGCATAAAAACTCTTTTATCTGGCGTGATTAGATTACAATCATCTGAATTAGCTTTAATATTGTAAGCCAATTCATCTCCATCATATATCCTATTTAAATCTGGATCATGCTGATATTGTCTATATATGGTTGCATTTTTGTACCATCCAACAATATAAGTCCCTCCAGAAGGATCTGTTGCTACCCAAATTGCTAAAACTCCCTCAATAAAATTCTTGTTATCAGAAAATCCAATTCGATCAATTTTTATTGATGGTGATTGTACATAACCAAAACAATATCCATTTTTAGGCAAAAAATTTAATATCTCATGCCCATAACCCATTTCAGCAACATAAGATCCACCACCATTAATTGTATCTCCCTTTTTCAGGCCTTGATAATTTTTCATCCAGCCAACATTCAAAAAGATAATTTTATTTTCTGGATTTTG
>JAUXXK010000102.1 GCA_030681145.1 Methanobacteriaceae archaeon
ATCCTCCACCTACTAGCGCTAAAATAGCAATTATACCCACAATAGCAGGATATGGGAAATCTTGCTTAGGAGTAGTTTTAGTTGTTTCGGTTACTTCATAGGCCTTTTCATGAGTGTGACCAGCGTTTGATTGGGTTGAAGGACTAGAACTCTGAGAAGAGCTTTTAGATGATGCTCCAGTAGTTGAAGTTTCACTTGGTGACGAAGATCCTTCATTTGTAGTTGATCCTCCCTGCTGAGGGTTTGATGGATTTGAGGGATTTTGTGGATTGGATGGAATATTAGGATTGCTAGGATTAGATTTTGCAAAAGCAGGATTCAAAGTAGAAGCATGAAGCTTACTTTTAACTCCATCAACTAGTTTAGTATCCATATTTTGTAAAAATTTATTTACAATTTTCATATCCATCATATCACCGCTGTAGCCATTATCAATAACTGATTGGGCCCATCGATTAGCTAATTTCTTTAATGTTTCAGCACCCGCATCCCAGGCACCAGCATGGTTAGCTTGCATCAACGTGTATATAATAGACTGCTGAGTGTAAGGGTTGTTGTTTTTAAAATAATCATTTAACCCAAGATTCAAGCTATCTTCTACATAAATGTCGTATATGTTCTGGAATTGATTACTGGTGGTTGAATTAGGAATCAGTAACTCATATGCTAATAAATGAGTTATATCATGTAATCGATTAGCCGCACCGGGGCCCTGATTAATTAAAGCTTTGATCCAAACAGGGTTGAAGTAAGAAGTTCTTAAATCACGTGCCAGTGACTCTGCTAGAGATTCCGTTTTTGGATTTTTAGGGTTTTGTAAGTTATTGATAACCATTGAAGGAACTGTACCTGTTATTTGACCAATAGCTGCACCTAAACCTCCAAAATAGGCATAATAATCATCATCACCCAGAATATCATTCGCATTGACATTTCTACTGAAAACTGCTATATCTGAACCATTTAGGATTGCAGTGTAGAGATCTATTAGTAGTTGTGAATTAACATTTTGTCCATATAAATATCCGAAGGTATTTATAAAAGTGTCAATCACAGC
>JAUXXK010000104.1 GCA_030681145.1 Methanobacteriaceae archaeon
TTTGAGGTTGATTTTTTTCAAAAAATAATTAATGACTAGTTTATAAAAATCATATACGAATTATATGACTAATTAAAAATTTTATTTTATATCTATATTGTATTAAAAAGGATGTAATAATGAGCAAACTGGATAATTTTATCAGCTATCTCCTAGGAAATGATAAACAGAAATATGATACGGTTGTCATTGAACAAGACGTAGTGGATGAGATAATGGAAATTTCTCGAAAATCTTATCCTGATGAATTTGTCGCCCTCTTAGAGGGTAAAATAAAAAACTCTGTTCTTCATATTGAAGGTTTAATTTTTCTACCAGGTGAGACATCTTCAGAAGGTGCAGTCATGAAAATATTCATGCTTCCCCCAATGTCTGGATCGATTGGTTCAGTTCATTCACATCCAGGTTACAGCAATCATCCATCTACTGCCGACTATCAGTTTTTTGCCAAAACTGGACTTTTCCACATGATTATTTCTCTTCCATATGAATTAGATAGTATTGCTTCTTATAATTCATTTGGTGAGAGAATAGATTTCAATATCATTTAAAATTCATTAAGATTTTTTTTTTAAAATTATAATAAAACTCATATAATAAATGCTTAATTTGAATTATATTAATTAATATTCTAAATTTACTCAAATTCAAATAATTTAATTTAAATTAGTAATTGGAAAAATAATCCTTAAAAAAATAAAAAATATCAAAAATATTTAAAGATTAAGGGAAACAGCACTAACAACATGTTCCATCTTAATAATCTCTTTTATAACATTTTCAGGAACACTTTGATCCACTTTAAGCACCATAACTGCTTCTCCACCAGCTTCACGCCGTCCTACTTGCATGGTAGCTATGTTTATATCATGTTCCCCAAGTTTGCTCCCAATAGCACCTATGGTTCCAGGCAAGTCCTGATATTTGGCTATAAACATGTTTCCTTCTGGTTTAACATCCACCCAATACTGGTTTATTTTGATGATTTTAGGCTCCTCAGTGAAGGTTCCTTCTACACTATAGTCGCCGTTATCGGTTTTAACGTTAAGAACAATAATGCACCGATAACCTTCTGATTCATCTCTTTTTCCTTCTGTAACTATTAAACCTCTTCTTTTAGCTATAGATGGTGCATTAATCATATTGACGGGTTCCGTCAGAATAGGATTTAATATGCCTTTTAGAATAGTTCTGGTTAAAATGTCCTTTTTTGGAATTTCGGCTAGTTCTCCGCAGTATGTTACATTCATTTCACTTATATTTCCTGGAGCAGATTGTGCAACAAAGCTTCCCATTTTTTCAGCCAGATTTACGTATGGTTTCATAGTGTTATAAGTTTCATTGTCGAGTACTGGCATATTTAAAACATTTTTAGGGGCTTTTCCCTTAAAAACTGTAATAATTTCATTGGCCACTATTAAAGCCGCATCACGCTGAGCTTCACCGGTGGAAGCACCAATATGTGGCGTTAAAACTATGTTATCTAATCCTAAAAGGGGACTATTTGCTGGAGGCTCTTTTTCAAATACATCCAAAGCAGCGCCACCAATTTTATTTTCAGATAATGCAACATATAATGCGTCTTCGTCAATTATTCCACCACGGGCACAATTGATAATGAATGCATTTTCTTTCATCATTTCAAAAGCTTCTGTAGAAACCAGATGTTTTGTTTCTTGAGTTAGTGGGACGTGAATTGTTATAACATCGGATTCTTTAAATATAGTTTCAAGGTCAACAACTTTTACTCCTAAATCTTTAGCAAATTCTTCACTGATGTAGGGATCGTAAACCATGGCATCCATACCAAATGCTTTGGACCTAATGACTACTTGAGATCCGATTCGACCCATACCAATAATTCCAAGGGTTTTATTATTGAGTTCTGATCCCATAAATCTACTTTTTTCCCATTTACCTTCTTTAACAGATTTATCTGCTATTGAAATCTTCCTGGATAAAGAAAGCATAAGTCCCATGGTCTGTTCTGCTACAGTAATGGATGTTGATTCCGGGGCATTTACTACCATGATTCCTTTTTCAGTGGCAGCTTCCACATCAACGTTGTCCACACCCACACCTGCTCGAGCAATTATCTTGAGTTTTGGGGCGTTTTCAATAACTTCGCGGGTTACTTTAGTTCTACTTCTTACTACAATTGCATTAAAATCTTTAATAGTTTTAACCAGTTCTTCTGGTGTAATGCTGGTATCAACAACTACTTCAGCAACTTCTTCTAGATCAGAAATTCCTTTTTCGTTTATTGAATCAGCAATAATTACTTTCATTGATTCCATAATTTCACCATCTATATTTTCTTAGTATTTGTATTAGACAATACTCCATTTAAATATGGTGATGTGGTGAAATTAATCATTCTAAAGAAACTAATATGCCTAAAATCTTCAACTTCAAAGAAATATAATATTATGAATAAGTAGGTTATTAAATCAAAAATACTAATCCTAGAAGGGCTAATAATATTATTATAAAATATAAATTTCAAATAGAATTATTTTCATGATTTAAATAGGAGGAATTTAGTGAGAACAGAAGAATTCATAATATCTAGTGCCAATCATGTGCCTGGGTTTGAAATTTTAGAAACTAAAGGATTTGTATATGGGCTCACGGTAAGAAGCAGAGGTTTGGGAGGCCAATTAGGGGCGGGAATCAGATCCATGTTTGGCGGGGAAATAAAAGAATATGTTAAGATGATGGAAGAGTCCCGTGATGAGGCACTGAACCGCATGATCGATCATGCTCAAGAATTAGGGGCAAATGCAGTTATTAGTGTAAGATTCGATTCTGATGAGATTTCCAATGTAATGCAAGAAATATTGGCTTATGGTACTGCAGTTACTGCTGAAAAATTATAATCTTAAATTTTTATTCAAATCTTTATTGAGAGTTGATTTTTTCTTGATTTAAAATAATTTGTATTTTGGTTTTTCAATGAAATAACTTATTTATGTATAAAAATAAATTTTATTTAGAATCTGATAGAATATTAATTAGAAATAATTATTATCTAATTAGTAAATAAAACCTCAATTATAATAATAGAACTTATTATGGGTCAATATCATGTTTAATGATTATATTAAAATTAAAAATAAAAAAATTTTTCAAACATCTTTAGGAACAGCTCCTTTCATAGGTATGCCTTATTTTGGGCATAGGGCTCGTTTATACCAGCTTGATTTTTATAATAATCCTGAAAACATTCTAAAAATAATTAAAAAATCTTATCAGATGGGTGTAAAGGCTTTACAACTTATTCCAGAAGAACCAGTAGTTAAAGCAGTTAATATGGCTTTGGAAGAAGGACTGGATATTGATATATGGGGCACAGTTCGAAAAGAAAATTTGGAAGAGGATATAAATATCTTAGATGATATGAATGCCAGCATGATGCTTTTAGATGAGTGGGTAACTGATAAATCTGGAATAAACTTTATAGAAAACGCTCTGGATATTATTAATAACAGAAATGTAATATCTGGTCTCATAACAGCTTTACCTAAAGAAACTACTCAAAAGCTAATTGATTCAAATATTAAAGATTTATTTGATGTTTATATGGTGCCTGTAAATAAATTGGGTTATATGATGGATTATTCCACATTCCTGACTGATGAAAGAACTGAATTAGCTGGTTTATTAAAAAAACTTGGTAAAATTGTCATTGCCAACAAGATACTGGCGGTGGGAATTTTAAATCCTCAAGAGGCTATGGATTTTCTTAAAACACTGGATTATGTGGATATGATAACATTGGGTATCGCATCTGAAAAAGAAGCTGATGAGACTTTCAATTTACTTTTTAATCTCTAAATTAATATAATTTGAATTAGTTGGGGTATAACAGGTTAAATTATATATTTTTACCAATCTCAATTATTAAAATAAAAATAAATAAAAGGGTTATATAACTAATTGTTATTAACTAATTATATTCATTTCTTTCTTTAATCATCTTCAAAAATTCGGCTGGAGTTTCCATTTCACCCATTTCCCAGCTGTGAACAACAGGAATCCCATCCAGGGATTCTTTAATTTTTTCATTATCCAGAATAAAAACAGAACTGGATCCAGTAATAAGAGACAGATCTTTCAAGGTAATAGCCATTTTTTTAAGTGTTCTTTGTTTTCTGTTTTTCTCCAGATTGGCAATAAGTGGATTTTCAGATGAATTGGAAACTTTTTTATTTATCTCCATTTTAACTAGCGCATCAAATGGAGTCTTTTTAGTGGGAATAACTCCAAATCCTAATTCGATTAATTTTTGCGGTTGAGCTTCATTCATATTTATTTTATTCTCATCTAAAGATGTTTTATTGGAAAAATTATTAACATTCCTGTCTTTTGATGAATCTGGAACCTTAAATAAATCTATAGAGAGGGTAATTTTAAGATTTAAAATATCTTCCAGCATTAGTGCTGTTTCAGGACAGGCTCGCACAATTCCATGTTCGTATTTGTAAATGGTTTCTCTGGAGACATGGGCCAGATCGGCCAGATCTTTTAGAGATAAGTTGTAATCTTCGCGTACTTCCTTTAAAACTTCTCCATTTATATGAACGTAGTATCCTCCACGATCGGCCAGAATTTCTGGATATTCATTATCAATGATCATGTTTTTAAGTGTTTCCAATCCAATAACTGGTATTCCATGCCTTTCATAAATCACATCTTCTTCTAAGTATTCACTTTTTGATTTAAGGCCTACAATCAAAGGAGAGGCTATAAAAATGTGAGATAATCTTTTTATTTCTTGGGCTTGGATTCCGTTTATGCCATCTATATTAACTAAAACTTTTAATAATAGAAGCAATAACTTTCTTCGAGCTACCATATCAAAGCAACTTCTATCATATATGTGAGAAGTTTCAAATCCATTGTTAGCTAAAAGTTGATTGATTTCTTGTAAAACATGACCCCTTTTTACTACATTGGGCATAGGATCACCGGTGAATTAGATGAATAAATTATACGTAGGTATAGATGATACAGATTCCCCTGAGGGAATGTGTACTACTTATATAACTTTTGTAATTATCAATAAACTTAAAGATTGTGGTTTTGAGATTGAAGGGCACCCCAGATTGATACGCCTTAACCCCTTCGCTCGTTTTAAAACCAGAGGTAATGGTTCAGTTTCATTTAAATTAATTATAAAATCATCTGATGACGTTGAAAAGGCTAAAAAAATAATTTTAAATAAAGTAAAACAACTTTCCAAGATGGAAAATGAAAATACGAATCCTGGTGTTGTTTTTTTCGAGACTGGTAAAATTAGGCTCACCAATCCGGATGGGGGGAAAATATACTCTGATAAAGAAATAAATTCACTGCTCGAAAAATTTGCTCTAAGAGCTATCATGGAAATTTTAACAATTGATGAGGCTAAGAAATTGGCAAATGATTTAAATTTAGAGATTCATCAGTTCAAGAAGGGGAGAGGAATAATTGGAGCTATGGCTGCAATTGGTTGTTATTTGGAAGATAAAACGTTTGAATTACTGGCTTACAGACTTCCGGAAAATTATTGTACTTCTCGAAAGATTAATCCTGAATCTGTGCTTGAAATGAATAAGAAAACATATCCTAGAACATTTGATAATCTGGACGAGGGATATATGGCAATAGTACCCCACACTCCTTGCCCTATTCTTTATGGAATTAGGGGGGAAAGTCCTCAAGATGTATTAAATGCACATAAATTAGTTGAATCACTAGAATCTCTTGAAGGATATCTTATATTTGAAACAAACCAGCACACCGATATGCACTTGAAGCGAATAGATAAAATTAATAAAATGGAAAAATATGGTTGTTATATTTTAAGAGGAACTGTAAAAGATAAGCCTAATGTTATAGAAGGAGGCCATGTATTTTTTAAATTGGAGGATTCCTCTGGAGAAATAGAATGTGCAGCATATGAACCCACCAAAGGATTTCGAAACTTGATAAAACTATTGCTTCCAGGAGATAATGTGGAAATATATGGTGGAATTGGATCCATGGGGACATTAAATATTGAAAAAATTAGAATCTATGAACTAAAATCATTATTTATTGAAGAAAATCCATTATGTGAATGTGGAAAGCGCATGAAATCTGCAGGTCATGATAAAGGATTTAAATGTCCTAAATGTGGAAATAAAATCAGAAATGGTCAAAAAATACGAACTAAAATCCCTAGAGATATTAAAAAAGGTTTTTATGAGGTTCCCACTTCTGCTCGTCGTCATTTATCAAAACAACTTGTTAGAATGGACTTTTAATTATATTTTTTACTTTCTCGTTATAGTCACTTAAAAGCTAAATTATGTGGTCATATATTTCATTTAACTTTTGAGTTATATAAAATCAAAAAAATTATATCCACGAAAATAATGATTTTAATCAATGATTACTAAAGATTTGGCCAGTTTTATTGTTTCTTTAAAATATGAAGATATTCCTCAAGATACACGTGAAAAGGTAAAATTATGCTTTTTTGATTTTTTAGGAGTTGCATTGAGAGGATCACGAGAAAAAAGTAGTTTAATTGCTCATGAAGTATTTTCTGATATGTTTTCAGATAATTATCAAAAATCTTTTAAAAACAGATCAACCATAATTGGCCACGGCAAAGGTAATTTTGTGATGGCGGGATTCTTAAATGGAATTTCAGCCCATTGTTTGGATTTAGATGATGGCCATCGTGGAGCTCAGCTTCATCCTGGTTGTGTTGTTATTCCCACAGCACTTACACTAGCAGAAAAATATGATAAAACTGGTAAACAGTTTTTAGAAGCAGTTGTCGCGGGATATGAAGTGGCAATAATACTTGGAAAAATTATTAACCCTTATCATCGCAACCAAGGGTTTCATAGCACCGGAACTGTAGGAACTGTAGCAGCTGCAGCTGCAGCTAGCAAAATAATTGACTTAAATTTGATAAAAACGACCAATGCTCTGGGCCTTGCTGGAACTCAAGCGGCGGGTCTTCTAGAATCGGGCCACGCAGGGACCATGGGCAAATATCTTCACGCTGGCCGGGCTGTTGAGTCTGGAATATTGTCTTCACTAATGGCTGAAAAAGCATTCACAGGAGCACATAGCATCCTAGAAGGTAAAGAAGGCTTTTTCAATTCAATGTCTTGTGATTTAATTCATGAAAAATTGTTAAAAAATCAAATTAAGTCCCAGCTAAACAAATTTCATATCAATGATGTTTATTTAAAAAAATACCCGGTTTGTAGGCATATACATTCAACCATTGATTCTGCTCAAGGTGTTCTACAAAAAATACATTCTGAATCAATTAAAATTGATAAAATAAGAAAGATAATGGTTAAAACATATAAAATAGCATCAGAACACGATAATTATTCTCCTTATACAGTTGAATCTATTCGTCAGAGTTTACCAATTAGCCTAGCCATTTTTTTAAACCAAGGGGAATTAACACTAGATAATATTGAACGACACTGTGAAGACCCTGTATTTAAAGAGGAAATATTGAAAACTGCTGAAAAAATTACTATTGTAATGGATAAAAATCTGGAGGAACTTCAACCTCAAAAAAGACCTTCTAGTGTTTCTATTAAAATTATGGATGGAAATAATAATAAGAAAACATTTGAAAAACTTACATTTTTACCCAAAGGCGAACCAGAAAACCCATTTACCCAGACAGAGATTTTTAATAAATTTTACTCAATTAACCCCGATTTAATTCACATGGATTTTAATGTTATTGATGGAATAGATACCTGCAAAATTAGAAGATTCATGAAAACATTTCTGGAAAATTAATTCTTAAATAATTTGATTAAAAACAATCTATTATATAGATTTACCACTACAACCCAATTTATATAGATTTACCACTACAACCCAATTTGCCGGGGTTTATAAAAAATTCATATAATTGATATAACTGCATTACAGTGAATTTACTAATTATTTATATTATTAAAATATAATAATGGAAAGTTTGTTTTATATTTCCTAATTCTAGAATTTATGAAGGTGGCTCAATGGTAAACACAAAGACTTTTTTGGAAAAATTAGGCATAAAAAGGGATATCGATGGTTCGGTTGAATCCAAAAAACGGTTTGAAGATGGTGCGCAGTACAGGTTTGAAGTGCCAGGAATACAAAAACCAGGTGCAATGGGATCATTAATTGAAGCGATGGATGATTTCGATGTTTTAGTGCATAGGGTAACCCAAACCAAGGGAATAATGTTATTAACTGATTCTGAAATTGAAGAAATGACAGAAATGGCAAGAGAAAATAGAATTGAACTGTTTTTAAGTGTAGGGCCTCGGGCTACTTATGATACTAGTGCTTCAGCACATACTAAAGAGGGTGCACGTATAGGATATAGATTAAGAGGATATAACAATCTTTTATATGCAATTGAGGATGTAAAACGCGCTATAGGACTTGGTGTTCGTGGAATATTAATTTACGATGAAGGCCTATTATGGGCTTTGAATAGGATGAGGCTAGATGGTGAAATTCCTCAAGATGTTCATTTTAAAATATCTGCACATACTGGACATGGTAACCCTGCATCTGCATTGTTTTTAGAAGAAATAGGGGCAAATTCATTTAATCCGGTTAGAGATCTTCAAATTCCTATGTTGGCATCAATTAGAGATACAGTAAAT
>JAUXXK010000105.1 GCA_030681145.1 Methanobacteriaceae archaeon
CGCCGAGGACAGGCTCCAGTCATGGGCAATCACATGATTATTCAGCTGATCTTTTTGGACCTCCCCGAGGGCCATCGCAATGCCCAGGGCTGAAGCCGCCCGGGAGTAGCCCATCGATTTATAGGTATCATTGACTGCAACTTCTTTGCCCCTGGCCAGTGCATCGTTAATTCTGTCTGAGGTCAGAAGGGGGCACTTGATTTGCACAAAATGGACGTCCCCGAATTGATCTACCTTAGCATTAAACATCGCCTCAGATACTGCCTTGGCCACCTCTTCCACCTGGACCATGGTGCCCAGTTCTTCGGGCAGAAAGTCCCGGGTAAAAGCCACGCCAATGCTCAATCCCGGTATATCCGGCTGTCCCGGTATTTCGGACTGGGCAAAGACTGTGGCGTGGGGGGTCATGACTCCCTCAGTACCGCCTGACATAACAAAGGCAACGTTCTTTTCTACCTCTGCCTCGGAGACACCCAAGTATTGCGATAACAATTTTTTGAAAGCCATAGTGCTATAACCCCGGGTGAAGTCGTTGACGCAACCGTTACCTTCGGTTTTGCCCATTACCGCTAGGATTTCCTTAGCGTTCAATTCGCCACTATCCAGCAGCTTTTTCAACCCTGAAACATCGTCGGGGGATTTCATTTCCAGTCTGTAAACCTTAGCATCTAGCATATTCACACCTCCAATAAGGAATATGGGAGGTTGCCCTCCCTTGCAGTCTAAACAACTATTACAGCCAATACCACCAGTATAACTAACGCAGCCATGATATATTTTAGATTACCCTTGATTACATCCATAATGGGAACGCCAAAGCCGTCAGACAATGCAGCTACGTTGATCTGCACAGGGCTGATTTGGGTGCCGAGACCCGCTGCGATGGCCACGAAGCCCATGGCAATGGATGGCATGCCCAGAGTGGCAAGAGTAGGCAGGACCAGCGCCAAGACTCCAGCGCAGAACGCCCCGGCGGGAATTGCCACAATGAATGCTATCAGCATGGCGGCTGGGAGGACCAGTGCCTGGGGTGCCTTGCCTGCCAGAGCTGCCAGTTGGACGAAGGTGCCAATCGCTGCAATTATGTTGATGAAGCCTAGAAACATACCTACTGCGAATAGCGTTGTCAGGATAAAGCGTGAGCCGTC
>JAUXXK010000111.1 GCA_030681145.1 Methanobacteriaceae archaeon
GTACTCCAAGATAAGTTGTTGTCATCGTACCAGAAGTATCTTTCAATATCCTCATGGCTTGCTGATCCAAACATATCCATTAGTGTAGATTCAAATTTATCTTGTTCAAGGTTATAATCAAGTGAATCATAGTCTAGGACCAGTTTAGCTATTAATTCTTTTGGAACTAAACTATTAGTTGAAACATTTGCAGCTGCTTGATCTTCGTCTGGAACTGCTCTTTTAGCACCATTACTATCACGGCCCGGTGTGAGTATACCGTTGGCCATGTCAATTCGGCTGATATCAAGTTGACTACCATTAATTTTTTTATAAGTTGCTTCCCCTAATACAGGGCTATTTTCTCTTATAACTCTGATATATTGGGCTAATTTTTCAACTGCTAGTTTTCCGTCCCCTAGAGTGGAAACATCAACTATTTTGAATGAGCCGTTGTTCATTATTAAATCGTATAATTTGTTTGCTGCTACTGCCATAGTAATACACCTTCCTATTTTCTTTTTTATTCTTGTAATGGTCTGCCGTTCCTTTTTAGTCCTGCTTCTTTATAGAAATCAGTATCTGATTTTCCGGCAGAATCATCATCTGTTTGTCCATCTAGGTTGTTTGATTCGGGTTCTATACCTAATTTTTCAACAATCAGTTTTTGAGTATCAATTATTCCTTTAATCACAGGGTTTTCCTCAAATTTAATAGTAGGGGTCTGTTTTTTGTCTTCTTCTGTTTGGATATGATCACCACATTCCGGGCAGAACTTAACTGATTCATCAAGTTCATGATCACATTCACTACATTTAACAGGAACAATGGAATCTTTTTTATCCCCTTTGGTGCTTTCTAGTTCTCCTTTAATCAAATCCATCTCGTCACTTAGGGGTTTAATTTTTTTATCAATTATTCCTTCTATTAGGGTTGCTAATTCTTTTTCATCCATGTCATCTACCTCCAATATTTTACCAGAACCTTCATTGTCTGGTGTTTGTCGTTCGTTTTCAGCTTCTTTTATGAAATTATCAATAACTGTTTTAGCGTCTTTTAATTTATTATAAACCGCGTCGCTGAATCTTCGGCCTGCTTTCTCTACACTAAAAAATCTTTTATCATTTTTAACACTTGTAAAAATAGCATTTGGGACACAAGGAGTATCCACGATACTGATTGTGACTGGTACGGGATTGTCTAAGTCTTTTATAAGCACGCGTTTATTTGCTGAAAAAAGGTTAGATAAAACATTTTCATGTTTATTCACTGTTAATGAATCAAGTAGAACTTCAGCGTCTTTTTCTGATAGATAAGTACCACTGAAACCACGATATGTTCCATCTTCTACTTTTGTCCAGGTGGTATCATCAGTTATTTTCACTGTTGACATCCATGTACCAACTGGTAGGACTACCTCTTCACCTGTGATGTTTTTAGTTACTAATTCTTCTTTTAGTGTCCAATTTTCAACAGATTCTCCGATTATTTCCCCAGTTGCACCGTATAGATGCATTTCATCACTTAAACGGTATTTAGTATTGAATTCATGACAAAACGCAGCGACCTCGTCTACAGTGAATATTTTTTCTCCGCGTTTGAAATCACAATCTGGGCAGCCTGGAAGCATCACAGGACCGGTTACTTCTCTTTTTTTATCATCTTTTTTTACAAAGGCTCCGATTTTGATAGCTTCATATGTTACTTTTCTTTTTACTTCTACTGCCTCGCCAAGTAGTATTTCGCCGTTTTCATTAGTTGAGAATGGTATTTCATAGTTTTTATTGTTATGATAATCTTCGATTATTGTTTTACCATTAGTTATGGGTGTGTCTGGGATCAAATCAAGTGGCCATATTTCATTTGGTATTTCTGAGTCTTTTCCGTATTCTTCATTGATTGCTATGCGTATTTTGTTTTGTAATTCGTTTAAACTGTCAGGAGCGTATGCGATTTTGTTAGTAGTGTTTTTAGGTTTATTTAAAATAATTTCACCTCCATTTTTAATATTATTAGGATAAAAATGGGAATTATAAAGGAGTATTTAAAAAAAAATAATTATAATTTATAAATTTATAAAAAAAAATGGAAAATTATGTCAAATTAAAATAGTTGGATTGGATAATTAGGATCCACGTAAAACCCCTATGAAGAATGGATCATTACTAGAAACACCATCTTCATCATCAGGGTCGGGTCCTAATTTATTATAGTAATGTTTATACCATTCACAATCATTCCGTGGGCCTGTGTCCAGGCTGTTATCATCGAAACTTATATTGATTCGGCCATCACTATATGATCTTACTGAACGGTTATCATCTTCAGGTATGATTTTATCAATCACTAGTCGTGCTAAAACACCATATATGCAGCATAGGTTCGCGTCACGGT
>JAUXXK010000122.1 GCA_030681145.1 Methanobacteriaceae archaeon
TTTTAATTTTCATAGGAAGCATATTACAAACTGCTATTTCAGATAATTCTGATGAAAACAGTACCAAAAGTGAAATTAAAACTGGAGGGGTTATTTTAATAGGACCCATTCCAATAATCTTTGGTAATGATAAAAATATGCTGGTTACTGGTGTTATTATGGCTATCATATTAATGGCCATTGCCTACTTTTTGTTTTATCGCCATTAATTTTAAAAAATTTATTATTTCAGGTGAAATTAAAAATGAGAATTATATTACTGAGTTCTGGAGAATATGGATCAAGAATTATAAATAATATCGCCACCCATGGATTTGCAGAACATATAGTGGGGATGTATGAATTTCCCGACGATTTACCTGAGTTTCTGGATGATGTGGATGAATATATACCGAAAAACCTGCCAGAAGCCGATTTACTTGTATCGACTGGCCTATTTGGTGATATAAATCTAGTTATTCCTGAAATCGTTAAAAAAACTGGGGTTAAATCCGTTATAATTCCTATTCACGATCCTAAACAAATTCCTGCAGGTTTACAAAGTGAAATTGAAGTTATGTTAAAAGATACTACATCTATTTTTCCCAAACCATTTTGTTCTCTAGTTGCATCGGGTGATCCATATATTGATAAATTTTCAGCAAAATTTGGAAAACCAAAGATGGAAATTGAAGGAGATACCATTATAAAAAATGTGAATGTCATTACCGATGCACCATGTGGTTGTACAAATTATATTGCTGAAAAAATAGTTGGTATGCCTGTAGAAGATGCTGAGTTGGAATCGGGCAATAAATTCCACAATTATCCCTGCTTAGCTTCTATGTCCACAGATCCGATCATAGGTGATACTTACATGCACCTGGCAGGATATAAAATCAAAGAAGCAGTTAAAAGAGCATTAGGATTTGCCGTAAAAACAGCAAAGATTGATAAAGAGACCTGTTCTGGTGGCGATGATTGTGATTATCTATGTATGGAAGTATGTCCTAATGTTAAAGCTGGGGATCAGACAATCTTTATTGATGATAATGAAAAAGCAGAAATTGACCCCGCTTCATGTGGTGTATGCGAAATCTGTATTAAAGAATGTCCTAATGGATCTATTGAGGTAATCGAAGAGAATTTACCTATTAATAAAGATTCTTGATTATAATTAAATTATAAATATTGGATAAAAATATGGATCTATATTGCTTGAATAATAGATAATTCAAATAATAGATAATTTAATCTTATAGAAGTGAAAAAATGTGTGGAAAAGTGATTTTCATTGGAGGAGGTCCGGGAGATCCGGATCTATTAACTCTCAAAGCTTACAAAGTAATTCAGAATGCAGAAATTATAATATATGCAGGGTCACTGGTCAATAAGGAGGTATTGGGCTGTGCACGGGAAGATGCTCAAATATATAATAGTGCTTCCCTTAATCTGGATGAAATTATAGATTTAATGGAAAAAGGAGTATCTGAAGATAAGACTGTGGCTAGGGTTCATACAGGAGACCCGGCTATATATGGTGCCATTGGTGAGCAAATAAGAGAACTAGATAAAAAAGAGATAAAATATGATATAATTCCGGGGGTCAGCTCACTTTTTGCCACTGCTGCAGCTTTAAAAACTGAATTAACTCTTCCTGAAATTTCTCAAACGGTTATCATCACTCGGCCAGAAGGAAGAACACCAAAACCATCTACAGAACAAATCGCCGATCTGGCTAGACACCAGGCCACCATGTGCATATTTTTAGGGGTTCATATGATTGAAGATGTTGTAAAAGATTTATTGAATCATTACTCTCCGGAAACACCTGTGGGTGTAGTACAAAAAGCGTCGTGGCCTGAAGAAATAGTAATTAGAGGGACCTTAAAGGATATATCTGCCATGGTTAAAGATGCAGGAATAACCAAAACTGCTATGATAGTAGTGGGTCCTGTTTTGGATCCGGGAGATTTCAAGGCTTCAAAGTTATATGATGCTAAATTTACCCATGAATACAGGAGTTCTGATTAATTCAAAGATTCATTTTAATTTTTTTTTATTAATATTAACTACTCTATTCTTCTTCTTCTTCTTTATGGATATTCTTTAATTTCATGAAAAAAACATGCTTACTTAAAAAACAATTAGTTTAAGATAGTTCCATTTGCCTCGTTTTCTGAAATTATGGGCCATCTCTTTAATCCTTAATCCATTCCCTTCTAAAATAAACATTTCCAAACAATTCTCTTCTTTTAAATGACTGTGTATTTGAGTATTGATGATATCTTCATAGTCATGTTTTATCTCAGTTACCTTATCTTCTACTTTTTGACTGTGTATAATAAATAGAACGGCATTAACTACACCATCAATCTCTTTTTCCTGTTTATTTTCATCAATTAACATTCTGGCTGCGGCCCGGATAACATCTGATCGACCAGAAAATCCCATATCTTCTTTAAGAGTATCTAACTCTCCCAAAAGTTTTTCATTCAGAGAAATGCTTATGATGGTCATATACCTATTTTTTTTAATAATTACTATTATAGTTTATCATAAAATTTATTAAGAAAAATTTTAAATATTAATAATTATTATAAATAAAAGTATAAAACTTAATAAAAATTTAATAGTATCTGAATTAAAATAATCATAAAATTCACTTAAATAAATGATTATTGTATTCATCAGTTCTTAAGTACTTGATATTTGATTAATAATATCACATATTACAAAAATTCAAGGCTCAGGAGGAATGGGATGGAAAAAGACTTTAAAATTTTGTTTGTTCTAGTGGGCCTTATTTTAATTATTTCTGGAAGTTTAATTTTTCTTTCTGCAAAAGACTATACTGGTCTTTTAAATTTATCCAATGATTCTGAAATTAGTAATTCCAGTCAAAAAATTCTGGTGGTTGCTTCTGTTTTACCTCAAAAAGAATTTGTTGATGCAGTAGGTGGTGATAAAGTTCAAACTGTTATAATGGTTCCTCCAGGGGCAGATCCACACACCTACGAACCAAAAGCCAGCCAACTTCAGCAGATGGCAAATGCAGTGATGTATGTTCAAGTAGGATCTGGTATTGAATTTGAATTATCGTGGATGGATAAAATTCAGTCTTTTAACCAGAATATGTATATTATAAATGGTTCTAAGGGGATTAATCTTATTAAATCCAGTGAAGATGATCATTCCACCGAAGATAATTCTAATCATGATGAAGGCCATGGTCATAGTGAATCAGATCCACATGTGTGGGTTTCGCCGCTAAATGCTATGATAATGGTTGAAAATATTTATCAAGGCTTGGTAAAAATAGATCCCAAAAATAAAGAATATTATCTTATTAATAAAGAAAATTACATTAAAAAACTGAGCCAACTTGATAAAAACGTTACTTCTGAATTATCTGATAAGAAAGGAACAAAGATACTGGTTTATCATCCATCTTGGGGATATTTCTGCCAGGAATATGGCTTAACTCAGATTGCCATAGAAAAGGAGGGTAAAGATCCCACACCTAAAGGGATGGCTATATTAATAAACCAGGCCAAAAAAGACAATATTAAAGTTATATTCATATCTCCACAATACAACACACGCAGTGCAGAGGTAATTGCATCTGAAATTGGAGGCAAAGTTGTTTCCATAGATGAACTGGCTCCTGATTATCTGAATAACATGAACCATGTGGTTCAATCATTTAAAAATTTATAATAGTCAATCGAGGTGATTTAATGTCTTCTGATGCAGTTATATTAAAAAACATAAGTTATAAATTCAAAAATAATGCTGTACTAGAAGATATAAACTTAAAAATAAAAAAAAATGATTTTTTGGCCATTATTGGCCCTAATGGCGGTGGTAAAAGTACTCTGCTAAAAATTATTATGGGCATTTATAAACCATATAGTGGATCTGTAAGGGTTTTTAATACTTCGCCAGAGGAAGCTAGACCAAAAATTGGATATCTTCCCCAGATTACCCACTTGGAATCTGATTTTCCCATTAGTGTATTTGATGCAGTGATTATGGGTTGTTACCATGGTCCTTTAAAAGGTTATACTCATCAAGATGAGAAAAACGTTATAAAATCTCTTAAAGTAGTTAAAATGCAAGATTTTGCAGATAAACAGATTGGAAATCTTTCAGGAGGTCAGCTACAGCGTGTTTTAATTGCTAGAGCTTTAGCAAGGCGACCTAAACTTTTATTGCTTGATGAACCTACAGCCAGTATAGACCCTGAAATGCAAAATCTTTTCTACGATTTATTAAAGAAAATTAGAGATGAAATGGCAGTAGTTTTAGTATCTCATGATGTAGGTGTGATATCATCATATGTAGAAAGTATAGCTTGTCTTAACCGTCGTTTATTTTCGCATGGTCCTGTGAAAACCGCAGAAGATGGAATAAAAGAAGCATATAAATTTCAAGTGAATATGATAACCCACGAAACTCCTCA
>JAUXXK010000134.1 GCA_030681145.1 Methanobacteriaceae archaeon
ATCTCTTTTACTCTACCTACATGGCCATTGTCCAGACGAACTTTAATTCCATGAGGGTGAGAAGAAGACTTAGTAAGTATGTCTTGTACTTTTCCCTTGGTCAATTTTCCAGACCGTTGATCTTTTTTTAATACAATATAAACATCAATTCCTTTTTTTATATTTTTTCTGTTTTGGCCGTTCATATTTTCTTCCCTTTGAGATTAATAAATATTAAAAATAATTATAATGAAAAATATTTAAAGCCTCGAGCGGGAATTGAACCCGCGGCCTCGGGATTACGAATCCCGCGCTCTACCTACTAAGCTATCGAGGCAGCTAAAAACCATATAACAAAAAAATGTATTTTTCATGTTAATTAAAGTTTTATATTCATTTTATTTTTCCAAGTATAAACTCAATTAATATTCATCCAAACTTTGCTGCGAGCCCATAACTTCGTTTAGATCAATTTTCATACCATCTCTGGCAGCCATAACCCAAGTTCCAGTTTTTTTATGAATTCGCCGGGCCTCTTCTTCAGGATCATTCATAATCATTTTCATTCCCAGATGAGTCATGATAGCTAATTTGGGGGAAACTTCTTCTACTAGCTTAGCGAAATCATCGACACACATATGGCCAGGAATTCTATCACTCTTCGGCCTAATAACACTTCCAATCAATATATCCGCACCATCGTGATATTGAGGGAGTTCATTAAAGTACTCGGTATCGGAAGTATAGGATATGTTCATATTTTTAAGTTTTAGCTGGAATCCAACCCCGGTTGGATCACCATGAATAGTTTTGGTCCCTTTAATTTTTAAATTATCCCATTTAATCATTTTATCTGGTTTTATAATTTCATAATCCGGTTTACTGAGATGATAAGAAGATATACACGGACCCCATTGTTTATAACCCTCTATAACACTAAGGCTACCTAAAACAACGCCTTTTTTCCGGGTCATTCCCCGAGTAAATGCTTCAATTAAAACTTCACCATCAGTATAATGATCCGTGTGTGAATGAGTAATTAAAACTCCATCAAGTTTTAAAGGGTTTAAACCAAATTGGTAACTTCTGACCAGTGCTCCAGGTCCAGGATCAATGTGAAGATTTTTTCCATCCACATCATCAAGTCTAAATCCGCCGGTCATCCGTTTTTGGGTAATAGTGGCGAAATCGACCCCCACCACTCCCTAAGAAAGTTAATTGCATTTTTACACCTTTAAATTTAATTAGATCTATTTGAATTTTTGAGTAAACAATATAAAATATAATTTATATTAAAATTATGTGAATACATTAATAAACTTATTTTAATTAGTTCGATTAAGGCTGTAAAGTTTATTGAAAGTTCATTAGTTACTAAATTATATTCAGAATTTAATCTATTTTACATAAAATAACATCACAGCGAAGAGGAGAATTATTGCGTTTAAGACACAGATTTTCATTTTCAATAACGGCCTGATCACCTACTACCACATCAATTGGTTCATCTGCATACATTAAAATCCGGTCACCAGATTTAGCCAGTGGTTTCCATTTCAAATCAAAAGCTTGGACGCCTTTACCTAAAATAACTTCCACATGATTATCATCCACCATGATAACCCTCCCAATTTCACCTTCAGTGAGAATTTTGGAGGCTATTTTAATAGATTCTGCCTTTTCCAGAAGGTCATTTTGAAGTTTTTCTCTCCATTTTTGAAGTAATTTAACATCCCGAATAATAGTTTCTCTTAAAAGCTTTTGAGCAGCTTTTTTATCTAATTTAGGGTGCTTAATAAAAACATCATGCCCAGTACTTACCGAAGGTGTTAATAAAGATACTTCAACCATAACTTCTTCGAATAATTCAGAAATTCCTTTTAAACTAGTTTTATTCTCCCATTTCTCTTTAATAATCGAATTAGCCATTTCTTTGGTTTTTTTATTTCCAAAAACAACAATGGAGCTTTCACCTTTCTCCATTTTGGATATATTTGATCCAGAAATCTCAACTATTTGATATCCATTGGTTGTACCATAAATACGTCTTCTTTTCGTCTCAAAAGGACTTCTAAAGCTAACTTCTCCCACTACAACTTCTCCAGATCCACGCACTTTGCAAGCATCATCACTTATTTTTAAGGTTATTCCCATATCAGAAGCTCTTTTTTGAAGTTCTTCATCATTTTTTATGGTCCCATCATAGAGTTCTTCTTCCAATTTTTCTCTACTGGATTTATTACCGAAATAAGCAATCCTTCGTTTATCTCCAGCTATTACACAACCTTTACGACCAATATACGATAATATAAGACTCATATAAACACCATATAACTTATAAATGTTTTTTCTTATTTTTAATAAGGTTTATCTAAATTAAAATTTATTTTTAATATATTTTCTATTAACTTTTCAGCATATTAATTATACTTACCCCATGTTTCCAGATTAAGTAAAAATTTCTATGAAAATTTTAAACTTATGATAATACAAATATTTTACTTAAACAAATGACATAATAGTAATATTCAATGGGAATTATGGAAGTTCTTGATTTAAATTGGTATCATTTAGAAATTTCATGAGGAATCAAAATGAGTCGTCTAGAAAAAGATGAAAAAAATATTAAACCCAAATATAATAACCATTTAATCCATGAAAAAAGTCCTTACTTACAACAACATGCACATAATCCTGTAAACTGGTATCCATGGGGAGATGAAGCTTTTAGAATTGCTAAAAAAGAAAATAAGCCAATTTTCCTATCAATAGGGTACTCCACTTGTCACTGGTGCCATGTTATGGCACATGAATCATTTGAAGATCCAGAAATTGGAAAAATGATTAATAAAGTCTTTGTTCCCATCAAAGTAGATCGCGAAGAAAGACCAGAAATTGATAATATTTTCATGAATATTTGTCAGATGATGACTGGTAGCGGAGGATGGCCATTAACTATTGTATTAACTCCTGATAAAAAACCATTTTTTGCAGGAACCTATTTTTCCAAAGAAAGTGAGTACGGTAGAGTAGGACTTAAAGAGATAATTAGCAATGTACAGGATCTTTGGAATAATAATCCTAAAGAAGCAATCCAATCGTCTGAGAAGATTGTAGATGTCTTAAAAAAAATTTCCCATAATGTTCCAGGTGAAGATTTACAGGAAGAAATACTTGAAAGTACATATAATGCACTGCATGAGAGTTTTGATACAAAGTACGGTGGTTTTGGAATAGCACAAAAATTTCCAAGCCCTACCAATATTTACTTCTTATTAAGACACTGGAAAAGAACTTCCAATGATAATTCCTTGAACATGGTTTTGCTTACCCTTGATAAAATGAGACAGGGTGGTATTTATGACCATTTAGGATTTGGATTTCATCGTTATTCTGTTGATCCCACCTGGCTAGTACCTCATTTTGAAAAAATGTTGTATGATCAGGCCCTAATATCAATGACATATCTTGAAGCATTTCAAATAACTGGAAACCCATTATATAATAAAACAGTTAATCAGATATTGGAATACGTTATAAGGGATTTAAAATCTGTGGAAGGTGGTTTTTATTCTGCAGAGGATGCGGATAGTGAAGGAGAAGAAGGTAAGTTTTATCTGTGGGAAAAAAATGAAATAAAAAATATTTTAGGTGATGATGCTGATTTAATGTGTGAACTATTCCAGGTTTCTGATAAAGGAAATTATAAAGAAGAATCAACTGGTAAACAAACTGGTAAAAATATTCTTCATTTAAAAGAACCATTAGCTGATTTTGCACTAAGAAAAAATCTGACCGAAGAAGATTTACATGAAAAAATTTTAAAAAGTCGTGGAAAGCTCTTCCAAAAGAGAAAAATGCGAATTCATCCTCAAAAAGATGACAAAATATTAACAGATTGGAATGGTTTGATTATTGCTGCTTT
>JAUXXK010000137.1 GCA_030681145.1 Methanobacteriaceae archaeon
ATTTAAGCATTTTAACCTTATAATATTCAATATATTCCTCATGTCGCTTTTTTTCAGAAAATTGTGAATTCATATCCATCCCTCATTTTAATTAAGTACTTCTAAATCTCATGATAAGAACTAATTATAATTTGAAATATAAAAATTTGATATATGATTAATAATAATTTGTTAAATCACATTCGACAATATTTATTCAAAGATTGTTCAAATAAGTCATAATCGCATGGTTTGAAAGCTAAAACATTCCAATAAATCAAATTTGCCTAAAATATAGGATTATGGGTTGTTAAAGAATTTAAAAAACCACTTTATAAATAATTCCAAGAAAAAAAGTTCGATATTTTACTATCACAATATAAAAGACTTATCATTAAATTTATTCCGAATGAATAATCTTATTTCATCAGGAATATCTTAAATTTACTGATTTTCAAAAATATTCCATATTAAGTCTTTAGAATAAATATATTTGAGACTTCAATCCAATAATGTAATTATGAATTTAAAAAATAGGGGGAAAAATGTGACAGAAGAATATAAAATACCGCCTTTTCTAAATCAAATTGTTATCATAGCCGTGATCATAATAGCTTTTATAGGAATGAAGTACGTTGCTCCGATTCTGGGACCAGTGCTCATTTCTGTTTTCATTGCCATACTCATTTATCCTTTTTTAATGTGGCTTAAAAAGAAAGGATTTTCTTACAATATATCTATTCTTATAACTATAGTGACCACCTTTGTACTGGGGGTGGGCCTATTGGCAATTCTGGTGGATAGTTTAAGTCAGCTAGCAGCCGCCGCACCTAATATTAAAATCAATCCCGATTCTTTCCTGGGCACTTATGCCAATCAAATCACCCAGTTCTTACTCTCCAATATACCCTTAGAAAATATAGCAGGATTTATAGAAATCAGTTTCTTTTTACTATTCGCCGTTATATTCCTGATTTATGAGTTACCTTATGTGAAATCAAGACTTGTAAAAGGGTTTGGTAAAGATAGTCCTACCTTGAAACATACTTTTGACTTGGTAGGGGACTTTATTGAATACTTTGTAATCAGGATTAAAGTGAACCTATTCGCAGCTGTGGGCTTTTTAAGTATTTATTTACTCTTTGATATAAATTTTGCCGTTCTTTGGGGAATATTGGCCTTTGTTCTCGGATTTATCCCGTATATAGGAATAATGCTAGCAGCCATTCCCCCTATTCTCTTAGCTTGGGCCAAATATGGAATATGGGGTGCACTGGGCATCACTGTCCTGTTCGTGATAATTAATACCATTGCCGAAAGCTATATATTCCCTAAACTAACCGGCAAAGGACTTCAGATATCTGTTTACATAGTATTTATATCATTATTCATCTGGGGCTGGCTTATGGGATTAATTGGAATGTTTTTAGCCGTTCCTTTAACTATAGTAGTTATAAAGTATCTAGATAACTTTAAGGAAACCCGCTGGTTAGCATTACTCATGACCACTGATGATGAAAAAGAAAAAGAGAAAGTTGAGAAGGAATAAATCATTCTTAATGTTTATTTTTTAAATAATAAGCTTAATTTTAACTTAAATTGAAAAAATAAGGCATTTTAATTACTAAGTATAATTTCCCATTTATTTTTAATTCCATAAAACCATTTAAATCCAATAATTCTTTTTTAAATATATTATTTAAAAATCATTTTCCTTTTTTCATATAAAACTTAAGATATTATTATATAATTTTGAAGGGCAAATATTATCATAAGGAGGGATTAGTTTTTGATATTAAAAAACGAGATTTTAATTCCTAAAGGGGAAAATGAATACTTGGAAGTAAGAGGTATAGCTGTTAAAGGCTCTGATTTTGAAATAGGTGAAAACCTGGCGAAAATTGGTATTAAAACCTATGGTGTCCAGCTGGATAAATACAAAGACCCTATTTATGGGAAAGCCCGACAGAGTTACATGCAGCGGAACTTTCCAGCTCTGGCCGAAAGGTCTCGTGGAGTAGCGAAAGCATTTAAATTAGATCCCCAAGATAACCAATACGATACCACTGTTCTGCCTTTTGATTTGGGAGATATGGCTTGTTCTGCTATTTTCTTCCCACCTTCGTTAACTGAAAATAGGCACCCCTGCATTTGCCGTAATCTAGACTGGTACATGACCAGTGTACCCCAAATGGAAGCAGCTATGATGGGTAAAAAAGGGAAAAATGCCCTTGATTCTCTTTCCAGAGTAAACACAGTCCAATTTTACCCAGATGAAAGATATAGTGCCGCGCAATTAGGTTCCCACGATTTACTTAATCCTCCTATGGATGGTGTAAATGAAAAAGGACTTTTTGTATCCATATTAACAGATTTACAGGGATTACAAACCCCTATGCCATTTGGTGGAGCAATAGATACTGGAATGTCTTTCCCACAATTATCTACCCTGATTCTTAATAAATGCGCTACTGTAGAAGAGGCTAAAATCGAAATTCTTCAACAGCGAGTTTATTTCCCATTTAGGGCCCAGCACTTCCTTATTAGTGATGCCCAAGGCAATGTCACCCTCTTTGAAATCGACGGGAAAAGCGGATTGTACTATTTTGTGGATGGAAAACCAGACCAACCATTCATTGTGACCAACCACTCCCTTCACTTGTATCCAGAACCATCTAACTTCCCTGAACACGACCCTGCGGAAGATTACAATACCTTCAATCGATGGAAACGTTTAGCAAATTATGTAAAGAACCATGAAGGTCTTTACACCAAAGAAGATATGTATCATGCCACCAGTTTAGTTTACAGTCACTACAAAGATCCTATGGCCTCTGGAGGATCATTTCCCTTTAAAGAAAGAGCCATATATACTCTGGTAGCAGATATGGTGGAAAAAAATATTGAAGTGAAATTCTATAGAAAAGATGGACCACCTACGGATGGAAGTGAAAATCCTTCAATTATATTCCATGACCCTATTACCGTATGTTTGGACTCTGATTGATTAAAATAAAAAATAAATGCTCATTGGATAAAAGGTTGGGCCTAAAATAAATTAATTTTTTTTTAAAATTTTATAAAAATTATGCTTGAAATCAAACTATATTTTCAGTATCTGAAAATTTTTAAACCATATATGTTTAAACAATATCCAGAATGAACAATTTTCATCCTACACTAAACAGCTATTGCCGTGCAAATATTTAATAAGGGCCTAAACAGAATAGGGATATAACAAGAAAAGTATTCTTTTATCACAATACGTGGAGATTTAAACATCCGTCCCTTTTGCAGGAGTTCTTATGAAGAAAGTATTTTTATGGTGGTTAATTGCCGGAAGTAAAGGTGGAGAAAACCGTGGCAGAATAATACTTGAACTTAATAATAGACCATATAATGCTAATAAACTCGCAGAAAAACTTTCACTCGACTATAAAACTATCAGACACCATATTGATGTTTTGAATGAAAACAACTTAGTTGAATCAACGGGAGAAAAGTATGGTGCATTATATTTCCTCTCTGAAGAAATGGAAAAAAATTATAACATATTCTTAGGGATTTGGGAAGAATTTAAGGAATAACTTTTATTGATCTTATCAAAACTAAAAGGTGTGAACATGTTAATGGAAATTAGTCTATTTGGACTGTCAGATGTAATATCTACTTTGTTTATATTGGTTAAGTATTCAGCATTAATAACCAGTATCGCCAATATCTGCCTTTTAGTTGGTATGCTCTATGTATACCTGGAAAGATACTCGAAAGTAAAATCCAAATTCACCACAACTTTAGTCTTATTTTCATTGCTCTTCCTAGCCCAAAACATCTTATTTTCTGTTTATTTCATGTACAATCTTCCCGAAACTATTATAACCGCTGTTTTTCCTTTAATATTTTTAGGGCTTGAATTTACAGCACTAGCTTTGCTTTTAATGATAACCAGAGAATAATTCTTAATATTTTTTTATTTAAGATTCTTTTACTAATCTATTTTTTAACTAAGGTTTAAAATTTATATTTTTCAGATCTTATGATGCATCTATAATTGGATTGAATTTGGAGGGAAAATGTAGTAAAATCTTAGGAAATTTTGGAAAAATTACTTTTAAGGGGTTAAACTAGAATTAAGTAATCGAGAAATGATTAAAATGGAGGTTAATAAATGATCGATGTAAAAGAAATTAAATCAATTAAATTGACACCTTTTACCAAGATGTCAGCTTCAATATATGGGGTTTTAGGATTAATTGCAGGTGTATTGATGTTAATAACACTCACAATCATACAAACTGCAGGTTTTATGCCCCAATTAGGGCAATTTAATGTGGTAACTGGATTTGGAATACCCATAATTATACTATTTCCCATAGGTGCGTTTTTTAGTACGATAGTGATAAGCTTTTTCTCAGTAATGCTTTACAACACATTAGTACCCAGATTAGGCGGTATAAAATTAGAATTAGAGGATAAAGATGTAACAAAAATTCCGGTAATCCCATATGCACTTATACTGTCTGCTATTGGAGCAGTATGGGCATTTATCGCAGGATTAGTACTGGCAGCTTTGATTTCACCAATATTCTCATTACTCAGCACCATCAGTACATTACCTGAAGCAAGCCAAGTAGCAGCTAATTTTACCAATGCTACTGGCGCAGCAATGCCCACAGGTGGAGAATTTGGAGCAGCAGGGATAATAATGTCCCTGGTATTAATTCTAGGATTGCCTATAATGGTTTTTGTCTTTGGATTTATTTGGAACGCTTTATTTGCATTATTATACAACTACATAGTAACCAGAGTAGCTAAAATCCAGTTAGAGTTCAGTCAAATATCTGAAAACTTGCACGAACTTAAAAACATACCAGTAATTCCAACCGCCCTAGCAGTAGCGCTTGTGTACACATTATTAGGGTTATTAGGTATTTTATCAGGAAACTATGCAGAATTTATAGCTAACTTTGTGCAGTATTTCATTCAAACCGCACTAATCGCTCTTTTATACAACTACCTAGCGCCTAAGATTGGCTCAATTAAATTAAATCTAGAGTAAATAATATCTAGATTTATTTTTTATTTTTAGATATTTTTTTTTAATAATAAATGTAGTACCTGATAGTTAAAAGATAAAAGGGTGAAAAAAATGGAAAATAATGGAAAAAAGCTAAGGATGTGTGGTCAATGAAAGCTCTTTTGGTTTTTTATTCATGCCATCATCATAACACTGAGAAGATAGCTAAAGTCTTTGCTAAAGTTCTTGATGCAGAAATAAAAACACCACAACAAGTCAAACCTGAAGAAATTCAAGAATATGATTTAGTGGGCTTAGGTTCAGGCATTTATAGTGCAAAACATGACGAATCTCTGCTTGAACTTGTGGATGAACTACCAGAAGTAGATAACAAGAATGCATTCCTTTTTTCAACTGCGGGAATAACAGGAGAATCAAAAAAAACCAAAGATCATGCTACAATTAGGGAAAAACTGGAATCGAAAGGTTATTCCATCGTTGATGAATTCCAATGCAAAGGATTCAACACCAATAGTTTCCTTAGGCTCTTTGGAGGAATGAATAAAGGCCGACCTAATGATAGTGACCTTAAAAATGCAGAAGACTTTGCGGTGAACGTAAAACAGAACATGAATGGTTAATATCTTTCATAATTCTAAAAAGAGAGATTATGATGGTAGAAGTGCAAATAATTCTTTCAGCATTATGGGTTGCTTTATGTTAAATAATTTTTATAATCCTTATTTTTAGAAATTTGCTTAAAAAAATTTTATCAGTATGAAATTATAAAGGATTTTTCATATTTAATAGCTCGAATTATTGAATTTGATGAGTTTACCTATTTATAAAAAATTATTTATGTGAATGATCAATAATTAGAGTTAAATTTTTTTTTATATTGTTACTAGGATTAAACTATTAGGTTGACATTCATTCCACTATTTCAATTAATCCTTTTCTTCAAAACTTTCAAATGAATTAACTCTTTATATTCTTTTATTTTCTAGTTTTATATTTTTTATAAATACTAAAAGCTATTATAAGTATTATCAATCCAATTATCATTATTTCTTCAGATATGGCAAATTTAGATTCTATCTGATTATATAAACTTCCAAATTGCCATGCAATGAATCCCATGACAAATGCCTTTACTAAAGTTCCAAAAAAAGTTAGCAAAATAAATTTTTTAATATCATATTTAATAAATCCACAGAAAGCACTTAAAAGAATGCTGGGTACTATGGGAAGTGCTCTTGCAGTAAAAATTGATAATTCCATTAAATTATGTTTAGAATACTTTTCTTCTGTTTTTTCTACTTGTTCCCAAGATAATCCAAGATATTTACCCCAACGATCAACGAAAGGCTTACCTATCCTATAAACAATTCCATAAAAAAGCAAAGATCCAAGTGTAACTCCCGAAGCTGCAGGTAATGCAATATAAAGAATTAACCTTCCCAATGATTGAAGAGAAATTTGATAGTTATCCATGATAAAAATGCTTGAAACCATTATAACCGCTGAAGAAGGAATAGGTGCTATAATCTCTTCGATTATACTTCCAAAAAAGACACCTAAAAAACCGTGATTGATTATAAACTCCTTTAAGAGAATTGTTAACTCTGAAAACATGATTTAACCTATTTAAACAGTGATTATTTAATATATCATCAAATACTAATTTATTGCAACATTCATAAAAAAATAGATTCCCACTCAGATTATCATTAGTTAAAAAAATATGATATATAAATATTTAACCATACAAAAAATAGTTGAAATATATTTCTTGAGAAAGCTTTAATTAAATCTTAAAATCTGAAAAATCATCCTCCAAAGCGAATAATATAATAATAAATAGATTAAAATAGATGATGAACTCCCATGGAGGAAAATGAAAAATAGCTTTATAGAATAGAGTTAAATAATTCTTTAATAGAAATCAATCATTTGATAAGAATTCCACCACATCCCCTATAAATTTCGTGGTTCCATCCTCAATTTCTTCGGTTAAAATATCTAAATCACCAAAATCTGGATTTTCCACTAAAACATTTTCAACAATGGAGTCAATTCCTTTTATATCAGATGGGAGATAATACTTTTGCAGGCCACCTTTCTTTAATAGTTCCCAGTACTCTTTCTGAACATTTTTATTAAATCCTGCCAACCATACTTCAAATTTAAAGGTATCATAAATAAAAACCACAGCTATTTTCAATTTAAGGCTTTTTAATGAGTCAGGAGTGAATGAAAAATAAGTCATATCCATATAACCCTGATAAATCCCCGATACAGAATATTCAGGATATTTATTTTTTAAATAATTTCTTAAATCCATGATATAACTCATTAATCCCCTATATGCTCCCTGTACGTGGCCTTTTTCTAACTGTTTTCTATATTCAAACATTTGTTCCCTTAATGATTCCATACTAAACTCCCCTATTCAGAAATTAATAATCATGCGAATTTCGTTAAAAATAATATTAAACTAATTTAAATATAATACTAGTGAAAATCATGTCCCCCAGAAAAAAATTCGAAACTATAGATGAATATATTGCAGAATTTCCCGAAGATATACAGAATATCTTAGAAAAAATTCGAAAAACCATCCAGGATACGGTACCGGAAGCAGAAGAGGCCATAAGTTATGGAATGCCCACATTTAAGCTCCAGGGCAATCTGGTACATTTTGCAGCCTATAAAAATCATGTAGGATTTTATCCGGCGCCCTCAGGGATTGAAGCATTTAAAGAAGAGATATCCAAATATAAAAGTTCCAAAGGGGCCATACAGTTTCCTCTGGATGAACCAATTCCTTATGATCTGGTGGAAAAGATTGTTATTTTTAGAGTGAATGAGAATTTACAAAAATGAATTAATAATCGATAATTAACACAAGGCGGTTTGAATACTATGAAAATTAAATACACTACCTTGATAGTTAAGGACATGGATGAGTCAATTAAGTTCTATACCGAGGTTATGGGCTTTGAAATAGACAGCCAATATGATCTTGGACCAGCAGGAAACATCACTCTTTTGAAAGGTGAAGGAAAAACCATGATAGAGATAATTAAAAATCCCGTGGACAAACCAGGCCTATATTCCATAGGAATGGATGTAGAAGACTTAGACGGCACAGTAAAAGATCTCAAATCTAAAGGTGCTAAAATCACTATGGAACCTATGAAAATAACCGTGGGTAATCTGGCATTTATAGAAGATCCGAATAGAGTCCGTATAGCACTAATTGAACACCATTAATTCCTTTTTTTAAATACATCATTTCATTTTTTCTTATTCAAAATAATCTTTTTTTATTTAATTAGTCACTCAACAATAAACTATTTTCACAAAATCTTTAAATCAGCACTCTTATTAATTTCTAAGGCCATATTAATATAAATGAAAATTAATAGGGGGAAATTTATGAAAACCGTGGCTATTGTTACCCGAAGACTCAAAGAAGGAAAAAAATACGAAGATTTTCGAAAAGCATGGTATCATACAGTGGGATTTGGAACTCCCACTAAAATGTTTACTGCCATAAATGTCAATAATCCCCGGGAAATTATTGTTATGGGTTTTGTAGAGACTGAACTTGATAAATACCTGGCCGGATTAAAAATTGATGTTAAAGAAAGACTAAATAATCCACTTGATGATATTATTGAGCCAGAAATAGATAGAAAATTTGGAATAGTTGTTTCTGAAGATGATTTTTCTTCAGAGGGAGCCATTGATTATAAAGACGCCTCTATAAATGGAAAAGAAACTGATTTAGAAAAAGTTAATCAAGAACTCTCAGAAATGCCCAGATGATATGCCTAGCATCTGTTGAACGCGACAAATTAAAAGCGGAAAAATAATTAAGACATTTTAATTTAGAATGGAATTAATTTACAGGTTCCAAGACCAAATTCAATAAATAATAATGGTATAGAATTACAAGTATATTAATTTAATTATTGCTATAAAAAGAGGGAAAAAAATGCAAATTAGAGCATATCTTAGCTTTCATGGGGAATGTCAAGAAGCAATCGAACTTTATACAAAAGCATTTAATATAGAAGAATCGGAGATTATGCGTTTTGGGGATATGCCAGAAAGTCCAGATAGTCCCATGCAAATATCTGATGAGCAAAAGGACTGGATTTTACAGGCTACTTTGCCATTTGGAGATATTTTATTAGATTATCTGACAGTCCCCTGGAAATAAATGATGATATCACCGATAGAATCGCTGTTGTGGTGGAAACTAGTAAAGAAATAGTAGAACAGGCCTTTGAGGTCCTAAAGGAAGATGGGGAAATAATAATGCCCTTGCAGCAGACCTTTTTCAGCCCATCCTATGGAATTCTCCGTGACAAGTTCGGTGTAATGTGGAATCTGGCTGCCATGGAAGAAGAGTAGAAACATTAAAAATCAATCGCAGTTCAAAACATATACTAAAAAAGGCCCAACCATTCACCAAGAACAGCTGGGCCTTTTAATAGGGTTAATTAAATAAAATACAGATTGATTAGTTTTAATATTTTGAATAAAGTAAATTTAGAAAAAAGAATTCAATATTTTTGCTATCACTATATAGAGCGACCTATCAAAAAATTGTATTTTGATTAATATATATTATTTTTATTAAATAAACCCATATAATATTTATTTTTAAAAAATTTGCTTAAAAAATCCTTTAAAATGAATTTTAAAGAATAAATCAAAGAAAATAAATAATTCTTTATTCATTCCACAAATACTTGGACCTTGGTCTGATTTTCCTCATCTTCCACATCCACAAGTTTTCCTTCTGCTCCATTTTTAACG
>JAUXXK010000138.1 GCA_030681145.1 Methanobacteriaceae archaeon
CATAAAAGGGAAAACATGGCCCGCCCGGTTATGTACTGGAGAATAATGCCTGAAAGGGATTATCTGGAAGAAGTTAGCCCGTCTCAATTTTTAGATTTAAAAAGTGATGTAATTGATGTTGGAGCATGTGTTTTATGTGGGGCTTGTTTATTGACATGTCCTGAAAATATTGTCCAGATTAATGGCCGAAAACCGGAAATAAAAGGTAAATGTCCTGAAGGATGTAATGCATGTTATGTGGCTTGTCCCCGAACATATGTGCCAGATAATATAGTGGGCCGCGACTCTGAAAAATCCCCGTTTGGTGATTATATTCAAATTGTTTCTGCCCGAGCCCCTGTATTTCAGGGACAGGATGGTGGGGTAGTCACTGCTCTTTTAAGCTATGCTGTTTCTAGTGGATTGGTTGATGAGGCTTTGGTAATTGATAAAAGTCCACATGATCCATGGAAACCCATACCAAAACTCACAGATGATGTGGAAGAAATTGTAAAAGCGGCCGGGACCAAGTATTCTGCATGTCCTATATTTAAGCCGTTAAAGGAATCTGAATCTAGAGAGGGATACTAATGCCTTTCAAAGTAGAAAGAAATAAAGATCTCTGTATGAGAAATTTTGGCAGGCCAGGTTGTTGCTGGTATCTTTGCGATAACCGAGACGAAAGCCAGTGTAAAAACTGTTACTCTTGTTATAATAACTGCCCTCATGATGTTTATGAAATAATTGGGGATGAACCATATCCTATTAAACATGAAAATTGTGTAGGATGCCGTATATGTGAAGAAATGTGTCCTAACAGAGCTATTGAAGTAAATGCAGTACCAGAAGATAGGCGAAATGTTTGGTCTTTGGGAGATATTGTTGAAATCAATAGAAAGTCCAGTGAAGGGTCATACAAGGTCCGGGGGTGTGGTGCAATTCGAACCATTCCTACCTTTGATGATTTGGTAATTGTACCCGCACAAGTTTCAAGGCCACCAATTGATAAGTACCGGGAACCATGTAACACCAAAGTTGTTTTAGGGAGTAGGTATGCTGAAAATCCACTAATGCTGGATACTCCAATTATGATTGCTGCTATGTCCTTTGGTGCACTCAGTAAAGAAGCCAAAATTTCACTAGCCATGGGGGCCACTTTGGCCGGAACCGCCACCAATACTGGTGAAGGTGGAATGCTCCCTGAAGAGAGGAGATATGCGTCCAAACTCATAGCTCAATATGCTTCTGGTAGGTTTGGTGTATCAGCTGAATATTTAAACAACTGTGAGGCTATTGAAATCAAAATAGGACAAGGAGCAAAATCAGGTATGGGTGGACACCTTTTAGGTGAAAAAGTAACTGCGGAAGTATCTAAAATCAGGATGATTCCAGAGGGAACTGATGCTTTGAGCCCGGCTCGACACATGGATATTGTTGGTCCAGAAGATTTGAGCATGAAAATCTCTCAACTTAGGGAAATTAGTGACTGGAAAGTTCCTATTATGGTTAAATTCGCTTCAGGTAGGGTTACTGATGATGTAAAAATCGCAGCCAAGGCTGGAGCAGACATGATTGTAATTGATGGTATGCAAGGTGGAACTGGTGCGGGACCTGATGTAGTAACTGAACATTCTGGCGTTCCAACGATTGCTGCCATTGTAGAAGCAGATGAAGCTTTAAAACATATTAACTTAAGGGATAAAGTAAGTCTGGTTGCAGGCGGAGGTATTAGGAATGGTGCGGATGTGGCTAAAGCAATTGCATTAGGTGCAGATGCAGTTTATATTGGTACTTCAGCACTGGTTTCTATAGGATGCCGTGTATGTCAGACTTGTTATACTGGAACTTGTAGAAAAGGTATTGCCACCCAGAACCCTCAGCTAAGAAGAAGATTAGATTATGTGGAAGGCGGTAAAAAGGTGGCCAGATATATAGAGGCCATGACTGAGGAAACTTGTATGCTTACCCAGCAGGCAGGTAATACTGATGTCAGTAAACTGGAAAAAGATGATCTTCGTGCATTAACTACCGAATCATCCGCCCTAACTGGTGTTAAACTAGCCGGTATGGAATCACCTTTCCGTATCATATGATCTCCTTTAATATTTGATAAGGAACTATAACAAGTTGTAGTTTAAAGACACCCAGATTTAAAATGAGATAGTTAATAATTTAACTATTTTATTTCTTTATTTATTTTAAATTATTTTTGAAATTAAAAACCGTATAAGACTACTTAATTTATACTATTTTTTCAAATAAAAAAAAGTCTAAGATTTTTTATAAAATTAAAATTTATTCACTTGTTTTTGATTTAATATTATTTTATTTAATAATATATTCATCATTTTTTTTTATTAATGGAAGCTTGAGCCTTATTGCCACTATCAACAGCTTCTTTTGATTTATTTCTACTTTTATTTTTTTTAGATGCATCCCTTTCAATTTCATTATCTTCTTGAGAACATTCTGGGCAGATAGTTAATTCATTGAAAGGATCCATTTCATCCGTGAAATGTCCGATTAAAGGCTGTTTATATTTTAATTGGGATAATTGATCTGAGACGTCTTTTCCACATTTATCACATTTTTTCATAGAATCATCCTGAAAAATATTAAACTAATATTTTATATCAATAACAAATTGTTTTCCATTCCATAAAAATTTTTTATTTATTGTGATATGTCCTTTTGAATAAAAAAATTTTGAATATAAATTATTAGTAAAATTAATTATTCAAAACAATTTTAAAGATAATTTATATGCTCAACTAAATACAATTTTAATGTAAATTTATATGAAAATTAATTTGTAATAAATGGATTTTTATTATTAGTTAAATATTAACATAAAATAGATATTAAATTATATTTAAGGGAGATATTAAATGAAAATATCAGTAAAACATTATGTCCTAATCATAGCGGCCCTTTCATCTTTTTTAACACCATTCATGGGCTCTTCTGTAAATGTGGCCCTTCCCACAATTGCTGCTCAATTTAAAATAGATGCCATTGTCCAAAATTGGATACCTGCATCTTATCTTCTTTCAGCTGCTATATTTGCTGTCCCATTTGGCCGTATATCTGAAATTTATGGTATGAAAAAGGTATTTAATTATGGTGTGATTATATTTACTTTATTTTCATTTTTATCGGCTTTAGCACCTGATGCTATATTTTTAATCATTTTTAGAGTCTTCCAGGGAATAGGATCTGCAATGATGTTTGTAACTGGACTAGCCCTATTAACTCGTGTTTATCCTCCAAAAGATAGGGGAAAGGCTATTGGTATTAATATTGCTGTTGTTTATATTGGATTATCACTAGGGCCAGTGCTTGGTGGAATATTTACCACTTATTTGGGATGGCAAGCAATATTCTTTTTTGCAGTTCCTTTTGGTCTTTTAACTTTAGGTATAACTCTATGGAAACTTAAAGACGAGTGGGCTGATGCAGAAGGAGAAAAATTTGATATTGTAGGATCTGTTTTTTATTCAACTGCTCTATTTTTACTGATGTACGGGTTTTCTATTCTTCCAGATTTATCTGGTATCTGGATGATAATTATTGGCATAATATTATTGATTGGGTTTATAAAATGGGAGTTAAACTATTCCAGCCCGGTATTTAACATGAAACTATTTAAAAATTATACCTTTGCCTTTTCCAGTCTGGCGGCTTTAATTAATTACAGCTCAACTTTTGCTGTGGCGTTACTTTTGAGCTATTATTTACAGTATATTAAAGCGTTTGATGCACAGACCACGGGCATTATATTAGTGGCCCAGCCTATTATTATGGCTATTGTAGCCCCTATGGCAGGCCGACTTTCAGATAAAAAAGATCCACAGTTTTTGGCAGCAGTTGGAATGGCCATTAATACGTTGGGGCTATTTATTTTATCGTTCCTGACTGAAAATACTGGGTTAGAATTGATTATAATTGCTCTAGTTATATTGGGTCTTGGGTTTGGACTATTTTCATCACCCAATACAAATGCTATCATGGGGTCTGTAGAAAAAAAATATTATGGGATTGCATCGGGCACGGTTAGTTCCATGCGTCTTATTGGGCAAACATTCAGTGTTGGTGTAGTAACCATTGTATTTGCATATGTAATGGGTCCTGTTGTAATTTCTCCAGAATCATATGGCCTTCTATTAAAAAGTATTCCTATATGCTTCACTATATTTGCGATATTGTGTTTTATAGGTATTTTTGCAGCAAGGGTTAAAAGTAACACAGTAAAAAAAGAATTAAATTAATTTTTATTTATTTTCTTAAGATATGAACTTATAATTTAAATTAATCTTTCGAAAAAATTTTATAATTATAGTTATATAAAATTATTAGAATTTTAATTAATAAAATTATTAAAAAGATTATGGTGGACTATGTCTGTTAAAAAAAATAAAATGAGGATTAAAATAATTAAAAAAGGACCTTATATGGTAACTGGGGGAGTTCCTCTTTATGAACAGAAATTAATTACGGATGAAGCAGGACATACCAAAGAATTGCTGGATGTCAAGCAACACCCCCTACAAGATCAATATATTTTGTGTAGATGTGGTGAATCTAAAAATAAACCTTTTTGTGATGGATCACACACCAAAACGGGCTTTGATGCTACTGAAACAGCCAGCAGGAAACCTTACATGGAAAAAGCAGATATATTTGAAGGATCAGAACTTAAACTTACTGACGCATATGAATTTTGTGACCATTCCAGATTCTGTTTGCGATCTGGCGGAATAAGAGAAAATATTAAAAAGTCTGATGATCCGGACGCCAGGCAAACTGCCATTGATGAGGCCATGATATGTCCATCGGGGCGACTTGTATTATGGGATAAAAAAACCGGCAAACCATTTGAAAAAGAATTTGAACCATCCCTGGTTCTTATACACGATCCTCAGAAAGACTGTCAGGGCCCAATATGGGTAAGGGGTGGAATTTCCATTGAATCTGTTGATGGCTTTGAATATGAAACAAGAAATAGGGTTACACTCTGTAGCTGTGGTATATCTGAGAATAAACCTTACTGTGATGGTAGTCACTGGATGAACGCTGGACAAAAATTAAAATTCAGAAAAAAATGGGGCCTTGATGAGAAAAAAGAAGAATAAAAAAAAATGATTCTTTTATATTTTATTTTTTAAATAGTGGTTTTAATTAGGTTTGGTTGTTAAAAAAATAAATATTAATTATTCAATTTTTCAACCATTCAAGAACCTTACCAGCTATTTCTTCTGAAATATCATTGATATGATCTTGTTCACTCCAGGTGCAAATTTCTCCTTCGTCTATATCTCCCACAACATCTTCGATTTGATCATCATCCGAGAAACTGCCGTGTTCTGATTCACAAAAACTGAAGTTTTTATTACGATTTTCAAATAATATATCCCAATTCTGGGAATTTCTAAGCTCCCAGTACCAGTAAAATGTACTAACCGTTTCCGTCTCTGGATCTATATCTTCAAAACTTTCTTCTTTTTCATATCCTACTAATAAAACTTTATCATTGTCTAAATAAATTTTCTTTTCCCAGGCATCTTTAGTTCTGTCTTTAAGTTCCAGATCTGCTTTTTCTATTTGTTCAACCAGTTCTGATTTTTTTATCATTTTAATCTCCTGACTATTATTCTTAGATATTCCTTAGACAATTTTATCCTTAAATCATGTTAATTATAATTCTGTTGACCGTTTTAGATATAAATTTCTATTATGATTAATAAATATTATTTTAAGATGTACCTTCAAAGATTATGATAATAAGTTTTATTTTAAATATCCATTAATGATAATTTTTAAGTGGAGATAATTCTAATGAATAAAAATATTCCTGAAAAAGGCGCAGCATTACAAAGAGACCTTGAAACATATGCTATAATTCCATATCTACCTGGAGGATTTATTTCGGTGGAAGATTTAAAGAAAATGGTAGAAATAGCATATAAATATAAGGCGAGAACCTTTAAAATAACACCTGAACAGAGAATTGCTATCATAGGACTTCCACGCGATGCTTTGGATGATATCTGGAAAGAATTGAATATGAAACCTGGAGGATTCACAGGAAAAGTAGTAAGGCCAGCAAAATTTTGCCCCGGAACATCAGAATGCAAAAAAGGTCTCCAGAATAGTATCAAAATGGGTATGGTCATCGATAAAAAATTTCAAGGAAGAACACTACCAAACAAGGTTAAAATAGGGGTAAGTGGATGTAACAATTCTTGTGCACAATCAGCCGTACGAGATATAGGTTTAATTGGTTCAAAAAAAGGATGGAATGTTATGGTGGGGGGAAATAGTGGAAAAAAACCTATGATTGGTGAAGAAATTGCTAAAAACCTTTCACAAGAGGAAGTTATTAAATTAATGGATAATATTTTCATTGAATATGTAAAACATGATACTAAAAAAAGATTGGGTCATTTGATTGATAAAATTGGTTTTGGAAATTTTAAAAAAGAACTGGGAATTTGATATTATAATATTAATTTTCTATCTAGTTAACAAGCTAAAAAAATAATTAAAATTACAGGATAAGGCTAAATATTAATTACTTCTTTTTAATTCAATCAGATAAATCTGTGGCCTTGCAAAAAATCGAACTGGTATTACAACAGTCCCAATTCCATTACTAACAATCATGGTAGAATTATTCTCTTTTATAACCCCGTTTCTATATTTATTCCCATAATTGGAATAAACTACTGGGGCCCACAAGCCAAAAAATGTTATTTGACCTCCGTGAGTATGCCCAGATAATACTAAATCCACTTTTGTTTTATCCACTTCTGGAAAATAATCGGGGTTATGTGATATAAGAATGACAAAATCTTCTTTAGCAACCGGTTTTATAGTGGCATTAATAATTTGATTGCCATTATTAAAATCACCCACACCACCTAAACGTATTTTAGAATTACCTAATGTTATCCAGGTTCCTTTGTTACCTATATATGTGATATTTGATTTAGATAGTGTATCTAAAGTCCAGTACTGGGGGTCACTATTTCCTAAAACTGCATAAACACCCATAGGGGCTTTTAAATGCGATAATGATGAAAAAACAGGAGCAATATACTCCGAATCTCCACTTACATAATCCCCACCTAGCAAAATAAGATCTGGATTTAAATCATTTACCTGATTAACCAGACTATTCACTCTATCTTTATCAAAAAAAGGACTATGATGTATGTCGCTGATAAAAGCAATTTTTTTACCATCAAAATCAGCGGGAATCTCTGGAGATTCAATTACCACTTCTTTAGTTTCAATTAAATAGGGTTCTACCACCATGTTCAGAGGTATATAGGCCCCCAGTAACAATAATAGCAGTATTATTATAGATTTTAGCTTCATAAACATCAGAGATTTTATATTGGATAAATATTAAGAACCAATATTTAAAATTATAATGCTATTATTTCATTTTATAATTTAAAACTATTGCTAGAAAAATATGCAATAATCGTGTATAATAAAAAAATGTTAAATAAAAATAAAATTTAAAAAGAATTAGTAAATAGAATTTAAAAATTTAAATCAAGTCAATTGACATGCTTTAAATTAGTTTTGCAAATTCTTTTCATTAATGATTTTTAAAAGAGCTGCAGATATATCTACTGAGTTATAACCGACTTCTATTAAACGTTCCACATTGTGGGTACATTTATCTAGATTTTCGTTTTCAATAGTGGTTTTGATTCTTTCTAGCAACATATCAGCTTTGAGTTTATCAATATCTTTTAAAGATGGAATCTGCTGCTGTTCAATTTTGGTTTTGGTAAATCTTTGGATATCTCGTAATTTGTATATTTCTTTACCAGCTACAAAGGTGAATGCTTGCCCTGTTTTACCAGCACGACCAGTTCTACCAATCCTGTGCACATAATATTCATTATCATTAGGCACGTCATAGTTGAATACAGCTTCTACATTAGGTACATCAATACCTCTGGCTGCTACGTCAGTTGCCACCAAGATATCAATCTTACCATTACGGTATTTATTCATGACTTTATCTCTTTGGCCCTGCCTCATATCTCCGTGGATACCATCCACAAAGTATCCTCTGGTTTTTAAATCTTTTACCAGACGATCCACCCTTCTTTTTGTATTACAAAATACTAAGGCCAATTTGATATCATGGATATCCATTAAACGTGACAGAATTTCTGTTTTCATTTTTTCTTTGGCTTCGAAGTAAATCTGTTCAATTTCTGGAGCGGTAAGCTGGTGATGGGCTACTTTAATCAGTTTAGGATTTTTCTGATATTTTTTAGTGAGCCTTAGAATGTCCTTGGACATGGTAGCAGAGAATAGAAGGGTTTGACGCTTTTTAGGAACGTGTCTTAATATTTCTTCTATGTCGTCCCGGAATCCCATATCTAACATTTCATCGGCTTCATCCAGAACAACCATCTCCACACCCTCTAATTTAAGAGTACCTCTCTGGATGTGGTCGATTACTCTTCCAGGAGTTCCAATAACAACATGTACTCCTTTATTTAAAGCCCTAATTTGTCTTCCAATTGGCTGTCCGCCGTATATTGGTAGTACTTTAACTTTTTCCATGCGTGATGAAATCTTTCCGACTTCTTCAGCTACTTGAATACATAATTCTCTGGTAGGACATAGTACTATGGCTTGCACCGTGCGATCAGGAATGTAAACATTTTCTAGAAGAGGAATACCAAATGCTGCGGTTTTTCCAGTACCTGTCTGTGCTTGTCCAATAACATCTTTACCAGTTAATGCAACGGGGATGGTAAGAGACTGAATAGGTGTCGCTTCTTCAAATCCCATGTCTACAATAGCTTTTTTAATTTCTTTTGATATATTTAAATCTTCGAATAGTAATTGATCCATATTATCTTCCTTAATTCATTAAAAATATGATAATTAATTATTTAAAGCAATTTTAAAAATAAAACAAAATTAGCATTAATAATCAAATTCTTCATAATAATTTATATTCTTGTATAGTGTATGTTAGTTTGAGGATACATTTAAAGTAATCTATTGATTTATAAATTTTTAATTAAAAATAGTTTTATTTTCTTACTTTTTATTTTATATGGTATAAGACATTAAATAATTGTTTGTAATTTGGATATGGAAACTTATTTTTATATAATATATTCTATATTAGCATTATATAATTAATTATTCATTATAATATTCGCAGTAACTTCTGAAACGACATTTGGCACATTTACGTGGATTTTTAGTGGGTAAAAATGATTTTTCACCATTAAATAAATCATGCATTCTTTTAAGAAGCTTTTTTATCTGTTTTTCAGCTTTTTGGTCAAATTCAGTACTCCAAAAAATGTTATCGGTTCCTCTTTCTCTAAGAGCTGCCCTAATTTTACGCCCATCATTTTCAATGGTGTCTTTAAATGCAAGACAATAACCAAAAACCTGATTAATGGTTGAATAATAAGCCACGGTTCCTGGTTTATCATCTATTATCACGAATTCATCGGGAGTGAGCCATATTTCATCAATAAAACCCCTTACTCCGTATTTTGGAGACACTACCCATAATTCTCGGGATAAAATTTCCTCTTTTTGGGAAAGATCCATCATTTCCTTAAATGTGGCGGGAACTGCTTCTTCTTTGAATTTTTCTTCCAGTTGTTGATGAACTTCATGACCTTTTTTCATCTCAGGAGTGGGAGCGGTTTGTATGCCCTCAACATATTCTAAAAATATACTGTATTCGCAATATCCTTGCTGATTCAACCAGCTTATAGGAAAATTCACTTTTTCATTAATAATTTTGGCCCCTTTTATTTGGGGGTGAGGTTTTGAGTTTTCATCTACCATATGCTGCCTCATTTAATATTTTTTATAACTAATATTTATTAATAATTTTAAATTTTTATAGTAGAAAATAGTATTATTTTAAAATGCAATAACATTTTAGGGTATGATTTGTACCCATTTTAGAAAAATAGTTATTAAAATCCCAAATATAATAGCAAATATTAACTCTTTCCAGTCAATTGTTTTAAAATCCATTAAATAACCTCTGATAAAATTCTATAATATCATTTTACAGTAATTACTTCAGGGTCTTGAAAAAGCCTTATAACTTCATTGGGAGTAACTATCATGTTAATTTTTTGATCATGTGATTCAATCGGAACTTTTGGCAATATTTGTTGTGGATGGATTGTTGTAACAATGGTTGTACTTGTATTTATTGATTTTTCTGCAAATAAATGGTTGATTTCGCGATCACCAAATCCTCCGCCTTTTCCCAATCGGTTTCCATTTTTATCTACTGCTACAGAACCTTCTACAACTAAATCTACCACGGGTAGATTATTAATGGGTTTGCCATATTTGAAGGCACCGCTTATAGTCGAGGCCACTTTTTCTTTTCCTTCTAATTTTTTTCCATTTAATAATAGATAACCATATTTTATTTTAGGGGTAGCCATTTTAAGATTTATTTTTTGTTTTAAAACAAGTTCACGAACTTTTTTTTGTGCAGAATCGGGACTACAAAAAATAGTTTGGCATTTAGACCTTTCTATAGTTTTGG
>JAUXXK010000154.1 GCA_030681145.1 Methanobacteriaceae archaeon
ACTGGTTTTAATGGTCTGGAAGAATTAAAAAACTTGCAGGAGCTAAACAAAAAAAATGCCATAACCCTTAAATTTGTGGGTAGAAGGCCAACTCTAGAGGAAATATCACTTTCACGCGGTGGTGAAATAGACGCTATGATACGGGTTACTGCAAAAGATCACGACGCAGTTCTTGTTACCAGTGATCGTGTTCAATCTGAAGTGGGTAAAGCTCAGGGACTTGACGTTGTTTTTATTAAACAGGAAATCATGCCCTACGAAGAACTAGAAATTAGTAAGTACTTCGATAAGAACACCATGTCCATTCACCTAAAAGAAAACGTTGTACCCATGGCTAAAAAGGGTACCCCTGGAAATATAAATCTGGTAAATATAGCGAAAAAACCTTTAAGGCACTCTGAAATTCAAGGAATGGCCCGTGAAATAGTTGAAAGAGCTAAAAGTGATTTTAAAAGTTTTATTGAGATTGAAATGGAAGGTGCCACTGTAATACAGTTTAGGGAGTACCGTATATCTATTGCCCGGCCACCATTTTCTGATGGTTTTGAAATAACTGCAGTTCGTCCTGTGGCTCGTGTTTCACTAGAGGATTATAAATTACCTGATCAATTAATGGCCCGTTTAAGAGACACTGCAAAGGGAATATTAATTTCAGGTTCTCCTGGTGCAGGTAAAAGTACTTTTGCTCAGGCTGTGGCTGATTTTTACTCAAGAAAATTACGTTCTATTGTTAAAACCATGGAATCCCCACGGGATTTACAGGTGGGAAATGAAATAACACAATACGCGCCTCTGGAAAAAGATATGCAAAAGACTGCAGATATTCTTCTTTTAGTAAGGCCAGATTATACCATTTATGATGAATTGCGTAAAACCAAAGATTTCAGAATATTCGCTGATATGAGAATGGCTGGTGTGGGTATGATTGGAGTAGTTCACGCTACCAGAGCCATTGATGCCATACAAAGGATTATTGGGCGGGTTGAACTGGGAGTTATCCCTTCAGTGGTTGATACTACCATATTTATTGAGGAAGGGAAAGTTAAGGCCATTTATGATATTAAGCTAACTGTGAAAGTACCCACTGGAATGACTGAAGCGGATCTAGCAAGACCCATGATTGAAATTAGAGACTTTGAAACCGGACAACTGGTTAACGAAATTTATACTTATGGTGAACAGACTATTGTGATGGATGTTGGAACAGTTGCCGCTGCCACATCACGTGAAAGGAGCCCCGTGCAAAAAATTGCCGAAAGAGAAATTGAAAAGGAATTTAAAAGACGAATCCCCGGAGCAAGGTTCAAGGTAGAAGTAAAATCTGATAAAAGGGCCACGGTATGGGTGGAAGAAAAACATATCCCTAAAATTATTGGTAAAAAAGGACGAAATATTGATGAACTGGAAAAAAGAATTGGAATCGGCATTGGAATTGAGTCATTAGAGTCCGAGGTTCTAGAAGAGATATTTGAAATACCAGTTGAATTGACAGGCAATTATGTGGCATTAAACTTTGGTAAAAATGCGATTGGAACAGCTTTTGATATAATGGTTGAGGACGAATATCTTTTCACCGCAACTGTAGGTAAAAAAGGCTCCATTAAAGTTAAAAAGGATATTGAACTGGCAGATATAATAATTAAATCTGTTAAAAAAGATATTCCAGTTAGGGCCCGTATTCGCCAAGAATAAACTTAATTTAAGAGAGATTCAAATGAAAATAGGCGTTTCTACATTGGCTTTATATCCAAATCCTTTAGAAGATATTTTACCATTTTTAGAAAAATTATCAGTTGATTATTGTGAAATTATCCATGAATATCCTTTAAATGATGTGAATCCTGAAATATTTGATTCATACTCTATTAAACCAACAATACATAGTCCAATATCTGATATTAATATTTCTTCTCCTAATGAATCCATTCGAAAGGCATCAGTATCTCAAATTAAAAAATCCATGGATTTGACCAACCAGTTAGATGCAGAGATTGTGGTAGTTCATCCAGGTCAGATGCCTTTTTTGGCTAGAATATTCCCTGAGAAGATTTTGGAATATAATTATAACTCTCTGGCCGAATGTGCCGATTATGCCAAGGAATTAAGTATTAAAATGTGCGTGGAGAACATGCCCGATATGGAAGGCTACCTTTTCAAGGATATAAACGATTTGAGTAATACTGTAAAAGAATTAGACGTATTTATGACACTGGATGTTGGTCATGCCCATAATATAGGGTTTTCAACTGAGGAAATGGTTAAATCTAATCATTTACACCACATACACCTTTCAGATAATGATGGGTCATTTGATAACCACGAAACACTGGGTAATGGAACTATTGACTTTAATGATCTCTTTCAGCGACTTAAAGATAATAATTATTCTGGAATTTTAACTCTAGAAGTAAAAAATAAGCAAGAAATAATAGAAAGCCTTGAATTCCTTAAAAAAATAATATAGGCCTATTACTAGTTAAAATTATGAAAATAATAACTATACCATCTAGATTAGATATAGATAATTATAAATAAAATTCTTTTAGATAATTAATTGAAATTAATATTTATTATAGTTGACAATAATTACTTTGAATCTATTAGAATATAGTTTTAAAATATTCATAATGTTATGGGTGAGAAAATGAAAGTGGCAATAATTGGTGGAACAGGAGATCAGGGTATTGGACTAGCATTAAGATTTTTAATATCTGGTGAAGAAGTTTTTATAGGATCCAGAGATATTAAAAAAGCGGAAAATACTGTTGAAACCATAAAAGAAATTCTTAAAGAAGATAAAGTGGATAATTTAACAGCTATGACAAATCAAGATGCATCCAGTCAAGGAGATATTGTGGTTCTTACTGTTCCCCTGCAAGCTCAGGTAGCCACCCTCACCACTATAAAAGCAAATTTAGAAAATAAAATAATGGTAGATGCAACCGTGCCCCTGGATTCATGTTTGAGTGGATCAAGTATCAGATACGTGGATTTATGGGAAGGTTCAGCTGCTGAAAGAAGTGCTGAAATGTTAAAAGACAAAAATGTTTCAGTTGTTTCTGCTTTCAACAATATAAGCTCGGGTGCTCTTATAAAAATTGAAGAAGATGTTGAATGTGATTGTTTGATCTCTGGTGACGACTCTAAAGCCAAAGAAATGACTATGGAGCTGGCCGAAAAAATACCTGGTGTAAGAGCCATCGACTGTGGTGCACTGGAAAATGCCAGGATTGTGGAAAAAATCACCCCACTTCTGATTAATCTTAATATCAGAAATAAAAGCAGAAAGGTGGGTATAAGAGTTACCCAAATTTAATATTATTATTACTTTTAAAAAATAATCTAATTCAAGTGAATAATATGGAAATCATAAAAAAAACTACTGAAGAAATAACCAGACACGCTCTGGCCGTTATTGATAAAATTGATGAAGATCAAGTATCTGAAATGATTGAGACTATTATAAATTCAGACAGTGTTTTTATTGTAGGTACAGGTAGATCCGAATTAGTAGGCCAAATGTTTGCCATGCGCCTTATGCACTTGGGTTTTACAGTTTATGTGGTGGGAGATGTAACCACACCTGCTATTAAAGAAACTGATTGTTTAATCGCTATATCCGGTTCTGGTGAAACTAAAACCGTTACACTTGCAGCATCTACATCCAAAGATGTTAATGCCAGCGTAATAGGAATTACTGCTAATTTAGAATCTACTTTAAGTAATTCATTGGATGTTGCAATCCATATTGATAGTAAAACCAAAGAACCATGGAAACATTATACTTCCAATGTTTTAAAGGGAGATTATGATGATTTAACTCCTATGGGAACTTTATTTGAGGATAGTACTCATCTATTCTTGGATGGTTTAATAGCAGAATTCATGGCCCTTTTAGGTAAAAAGGAACAAGATCTTAAAATGAGACACGCAATTATTGAATAATGTCTCTATAATAATTCTTTTTTTAATAAAATCTAATTATCAATAATGTCTTTTTTAAGTAAAATTAAACCATAAAATAAATTTTAGTGGAATTTACAACTTTATCTGTTTTTAGGGTTAAATTAAAGTCAAATTATGAGTTTTTATAAATAAATTATAGAACTATTAAAAATTTTTAAAAAGAGTTATATTATGGATCTAATTTCAATATTGCTATTATCCGTAGGAATGGCCATGGACACTACCAGTGTTTCTATAACTTTAGGATTAACCTTAAAATGTAATATCAAATATGCATTAATAATCGCTATCTTTTTTGGAGGATTTCAGGGGCTAATGCCTATTTTAGGATGGTTTTCAGGAATATATCTACAAGGATTTGTTTCAACATTTGCTCCATGGATTGCTTTTTTACTTTTATTTTTAATTGGAATAAAAATGATTTACGAAAGTTTTTCTAATGAAGAAGATGTTTGTGCTATTTTTTCACTTAAAGAATTAATTATTCTTT
>JAUXXK010000174.1 GCA_030681145.1 Methanobacteriaceae archaeon
AATCTAAAACCATGTGGTTCTGATGGTTTTAGTAATTGTATAATCCCATTCATCATTCCCATATCTCTGTTAGGAGGGATAATGTAGAGATGGTTTGGTTCCAATTTAACTCCGTCTTTTGCTAGAAGCACTTTTAATTGAGAGTATCGGCCCATAATATCTGCCATGGTACTTTCGTGAGTGGGGTCTAAATGTTGTACCAGTACAAAAGCCATATCTGGTTCAGGTGGCATAGCCGTGAAAACTTTTTTAGAGCATCAAATCCCCCTGCTGATGCTCCGATGCCAACAACTGGAAATTTTTTCTTGGGTTTATCTATTTTTCCCTTTTTGGACTTATTTTTATTTTTTTCATTCATCAAAAACACTTGCTAATATTTGCAGATCTGGCAGAAAGACATGAATGTGCAAAGTGAATTAAATTATATTCAAAATTTATCTTTCTATTTATATCTCTAAATTTATTATAAGATATAATTATTGAATAAAGAAAGGGGATGGTTTCAGTAATCAAAAAAGATTATGATGCATCTTTCATTTTTATTATTATAATATTGACTTTTTTAAGAGATTTTTAATATCAAGAATTAAATGTAAAAGAATATATTATATGGGATGCAAATAGGGAATAATAATTTTAAAGCTTATAATTATTAGTTTATTAATTATTTTAACAGATTTATACATTTTAACGTGATACTATGAAGATAATACATAAATTAACTATTATTATAGTAATACTAATTTCATTGGCTATAGTTGTATGGGAAACTGTTGATGTGGGTGCTAATATGGGCAACCCCAGCAAGGTTATTGGCTCTGATAGTAAAGGTATTGTTACCAAGGTTGTTTATTCCAATTCCAGTAATTCAAGTGCAAAGATTGCAGTTATAACTGGAATGCATCCCCGAGAAATTTTAGCTAAAAATGTGGTACCAGGGGTAGTAAAATCATATACCCAAAAAAACAATGTTGAAATTGTAAATTATAAAATAAATGTCACTGCCTATCCAGAAAACTTCTATACTGGACGAAGTAACGGTGAATATTTAGTGGCTAAGTATGTAGTCCCTGATATTAAAAAATCAGATTATAGTCTGGTAATTGTTTGCCATGATCATGAAGAAGGTTATGGGGAAGGATATTATATTGCCACACCCAGTATGGATGCCAAATCCATTGCTCTGGGGCAAAAGATTCGTAATAATTTGACAGATTTTAACTTTTGTCTGAGAGATGTAACTAAAAAGATTGAAAGTACATCTATTGAAACGGTTAATGATCCCATAGTAGATACTGGAACGCCTTTAATAGTATATGAGATACCAGAATGGCTTGATAAATCTGACGTTGTTTATAATACCAACCGGTTATTAAAGAGTGTTTTTAAGTCCATTTAATTTTTTTTTTAATTATTCTGATTTGATTTTTTTTTTAATATGGTATTATTTCGCCATACTTTTTTAAAGATAATTTTTTTTCTAATTATCTTTATACTTCCCACACATTTTTTTAGAATATTATCTCAAGCCATCACATAATTCAAATTTTTTTAGAATACTTTGATGAATCATCCATCTGTTACATAGAATAACTAAACCCGTATCCTCCGCAGTTCTTTGTAATCGGCCAATTTGTTGCAATGTTTTAAGGCGATATTCTTCTTTTTCAATATCATAAACACCTTGTTTAATCAGACCTTTCCAGGTTTTGCGTACTTTGTTCTGGATTTTTCGATTAGTGCCTGGGAAAAATTTATTTTCTTCACTTTTGGGCACAAATGGTGCTCTTCCAATTACCACTACTTCTACTTGTTTACCTGGAAAATCAATACCCTCATGTAAACTACTCCCAATAATGCATCCACCAGTTTCAATAAACTTTTGCTTTATATACTGTTTTGAATTAGTATTATTTTCTCCATTATGAAAATTATATACTGGTTTCCCATAATCTGACGCTTTTAATGCTTTTTCCATGTGTTGGCACTGCCATCTGGCATTAAAATGAATTAATATATTACGTTTTTCCTTTTCTAAAAACCTTAATAAATGGCCATAAACATTTTTAAAATCAGTGAAATCTCGACTATTTTTATATTTAATATTACTAAGGACTGCTGGGGCTTTTTTAATTATTTTATCATCATCAAAACGGTATTTTTGTGGTGTTTCATATATACAATCCATATCCATACCTGTAATTTTTTTTATTAAGTCCAATCGTATGTATTCTGAGTGCTGGGAAAAATGAATAGTTCCACTCATCATTAAGTGTTGAGGGGCTGCTTCCATATAGGTGGATCTACTTAGTGAGGTATAATCCACTGGAATCACCCTAACACACTTTTCCCGATTATCTTTTAAAATTTCGTATTCTTCAGCTTTTAAGTAATCATACTGTGAACGGTACTGCATTTGTGTTTGTAAACGTTCAATCCACCTCATCTTATGAGCATCATCTTTGGTATTGAAGTTCTCTTTATAATCAGATAATTTTTTTATAAGTCCATTAACTGGTGTTTTAGCAAAAATAAAATATTCATATATCTCCTCTGATAAATCATCTCCAATAATGCGGCTGGCTGTTTTATGATTATATTCAATACCAGTCATTTCTCTTATTATATCCTGGAATCTGTGGGATTCATCCCATATTATTAATGGACACCCCCATTCTATGGATGATCGTATCTTAATTAATGCCAACATCATATGGTAATTGGTCACCACCACTTTATAGTCCATAAAAGTACTAATTTTTCTACTGTAGGCACATGAATTCTTTTTATCGGAACTATAATGGTATTCACATGGTTTATCAGGATTATGGGTGCAGTTTTCGGCTGTAAATTCCTCATTATCTTTGCAGGAATATTCATTTTTACCGGCCAGTAACATTACCTCTTCTAAATCTCCAAAATCTCTTTTATATTGTTCCATCAAATCTTTGGTTGGTGTAACAATGAATACTGTTCCCGGAGCATCCATGTTGATTGCGATGTGTATGGCCATTAAACTTTTACCACTTCCGGTGGGTGCTTCGGCAATTATGTTTTTATTGGGGTGTTGCATGAAAAATTCAAAAAAATGTTTCTGGTTTTCACGAAAATCACTGCCATATACTTCATGGGCCATATTACGCATTTTATGACACATCCTGAATTTTATTAAGAAGTAGTGTAATAATTCTAATCTAAAAAATAATATTAAATTTATTATATTTATTACTTTGGAATTTTTAGTACATCTTTAATATAATACCCAAAAAAATAATCTAGATGTTTCTTTTATAGGAATCCTTCTATGGTACCTCCAATATTATATAATGAATCAGATATCAATAAAAATGACATCTATATGGGCCTAGATCAATGATTAATATTCTAAAAAAAACATAATATATAAAAGATGTATTAATCGAGGTGATAAATATGGCTCCACATTGTGATACTTTGGATGGGCCGGTTGTTTCTGCATGCAAAATGGCTTTAAAAAATAATAATGTAAATTATGTTTTACCATTTGTACCTAAAAAAGCAGAAAATGAACTGACCATAGCATTTGATAAAACGATTAAAGCTAGAAAATTGGGATTTGATGCTGCTGAAGTTGCAGATATTTGGTTGTTTGAAACAGCAGTACGATTACACCGTGAAGGTGAAGGGGCATCCTATAATGGACTTAAACCCGCGGGTTTAGATTGGGGTCCAGTAGTTCCAGGGGCAGAAAAGGATATAGAAATCGGAGATCCTACCACTACCATAGAATTCTTAAATAAAGTGTTGGAGGGGGAAGTAAGAAAAAAATTTGATAAAGCAATGTCTCTGAAAAATCATGATTTAAATGACGTTGATGCTGCCAGAGAATACACAGAAGCTATGCTCCACTTTGTACTATCTTCCCACCATCTCTACAAATACATGATTTCTGGTGGCGAACACGGTTAAAAAAATATATTTCTATTTTTTTATATATTCAAAATCAATTTCACACAATATAATTAGTTAGATCTAATAAAAAGAATTTTAATTTCGTGATAACTAGAATCTAATATTAGATTAAATAATTTTCACTCCATTTATCTATCCAGTTTTTTCTAATCAATTTAACAAAAATAATATACTCTAAAAACAATATCTATAATTCTCATTAGGAGTGTATAAATGAAAAATATAGAAGAATCTGATAATTTTATGAATGTTGACAGGATTTCCACACTCATTGATGGTATTTTTGCCATTGCAATGACTATTCTGATTTTGAGTATAGAAGTACCCATTATATCGGGCCCAGTATCAAATAAAATAATTGAAAGTTCTCTTAATGCAATTATATTTCCATTTTTGAGCTTTTTTTTAAGTTTTATTTTACTGGCCATGTTCTGGACCATCAACCACAGAAATATGCAGCATATAAAACGTATAGATAATGTATTTTTATGGATTAATGTAGTATGGCTTATGTTTATTGTAATAGTCCCCTTTTCCTCAGAACTCAGTGGAATGTACAGTAACTTTATCTTACCTCACTTAATATTCAATTTAAATATGCTGGCCATTGCTATCCTCCTTTATTTGAGCATATACTATGCAGATAATAAAGGCCTAATAAGTGACGCTATGGAAGATAAGAAAAAAAAGAGTATTATAAGGTCTTCCAGGTTTTTCATAGTAATAGCCATGCTGGCGGTTGTTTTATCATTTATAACACCGTCTGGGAGTGGCCTAATCTATTTGGGAGTATTATTTGAAAAATTTTTTTAATATTTTTTTCTTTGAAAAATCATTGTTTTAAGGCAATTGATGGGTTAATTAAAGATGAAACTAGCCTAAAAGTATTGAAATGAGTTTTAAGCTTGTTTATCATATAACTAAAATAGTGCACTCAATTTATCTACTAGTTTTATAATATTTTCTAATTTACCACCTTTCCAAACAAGAATATCGGTTCCCAGTATATTTCCACCTTTAGATTGGATTATTTCTGTCATCTGAGATATGGCCTGCTTTCCACCTGTACTTTTAAAAGGTAAGCCTTTTGTAACATAACAAGCAACCTTTTTACCTTCAAGGCTTTGTATTTGATTTAAATATTCTTTCATGGCCGGTGCAAGGGAAAAAGCATGAACTGGAGAACCAAATATCACCGCATCATAAGTATCAATGTCCGGTTTATTTTCAAAGGTGATATTTTTTATGTCTGGTTTCACATCACCTACTGGTTTTACTTCTCCCAACTCTACAGAATGACCGTCTGCTTTTAACTTTTTTTGAAGTTTTTCAGCAACCGAGTATGTATTTCCTGTTTTAGAATAGACTATAATTCCAATTTCCATCTTTTTTCACTCCTTTTTAATATTTTATTATAGTATTATATTTTCATTTTTTAATATTATATATTTTTTAATAGTTTCATAAGTTAAATTAATTTTTTGGTCTTATACAGATGAATTTATTAATCCACAGCCAGTATGAACTGTAAACTGGTAATCAAAATGCCCAGGCCAATTCCACCAATTAAACCAGTTAAAAACCTTATAGTGTTATTGCTTTTTCTTAAAACAAGGTACTGGGTAAGGCCATCAATAAATGTGGGTATAATCATTAAAAATCCTAATATAAAGAGATTAAGATTAAAGCCCCAGTTTAAAATCAATACCAGGCCAATTATAGAAAAACTTCCCAGGTATAATCCAGTGCACCGGGCACATACTGGGAATTTATGGCCTTTTATATGAAATGATCTATCAGGTAAGCCATGGCAGATGATGTTTCCCTTGCTACACTGCTTTTTAATCATTTTAATAAAAAACATATACAATTATATCTGATTTAAGACATAATATAATTATCAATATTTTATCTAATGGATAACAATTAATTGATGGAGGGGTAATATGGCTTTTGGGTTTCTTGCAGAATTAGGTGCTACTGCCATAGGGATAATAGTAGTAGTTATAGTAGCCGTTTTCTTGGTAATCTTTTTAGTGCCTGCCTTAATGGTACTCGTATTAGGTTTTTTATCGTTTTTAGTTAGCAATCCAATTGGATGGATTATACTAGTTTTGTTAATAGTGGGATTTTGCTGTTGTGCAGGATCTAACAAGTAAAGGGATTTTTAAATTTTTAAAAATGTTAAATTCAAAAAATAAGGCCAATTTATATTGATTCAAAAATGTTATATTATATTTGATAAGGTACAGGTATACTTACATGGAAAGTATTGGATATCAATAGAAAACAATTATAATAAGAATACTTCACTATGATTGTTAGTATTAATGATACATTGATTAATATTGGAAGAGATGTTACATTACATCCCCATCCATGTGTTAAATTTAAAGAGTTATTGATTATTAGGATTAATTTTTTATTTTTTAAATTCAATTAATATTTAATAAAATTTCTGATTATAATTAACTATCTTTACATTGAATACATTATTAAAATATAGAGTTGATAAATTGAAAGAAGAAAAACCAAGGCCATACAGTTTTACCGAATCTATAAGTCCTGAATTAGATGCTGCCTTTAAGAATCTGGCATCAGAGATAATGAAAGATGGTGCATTATCTTCCAAAGATAAATCATTAATTGCTCTAGCCTGTGCGGTGGCCATAAAATGTGAAAGCTGTATAAAATTCCATAAAGAAAATGCCCTTATGGCCGGTGCCAGTATGGATGAAATTAAAGAATCAGCTGCTGTGGCAGGCCAGGTGCGTCTGGGATCCGGTTTTACATTTGCATCATTTGTTCTGGATGATTAGTGATATATTACTTAAAAAAAGAATTTAAAAAAAATATTTTTTTATCTTGGCTTTTGGAAAATAATATCTTTATAATCCCAATTCTGCCAAAACATCACTTAATTCAATATGCACAATATTAGGATTGTCATACAAAGCCGTCTTAAATTCATCATCATATCCACGACTTATAACCAGCCCTTTAACAGATTCTTTATTAGCTAACCGGTTAATGGCCCAATTAACATATTCAGATATTTGGCCATAAGTTTTCTTATTAGCTGAATCATTTTTTAATTCAATTACCACAAAATCCCCAGATTTATCATATGCAAGAATATCAATTCTTCCGCCGGGGCCTTTACAGATAACTTGTCTATCAATATTATCCAGATTAAAACCAAACTTTTCAAGGGCATCAATGTTATCATATAATGATTCTACCAAGTCATATTCAGTTTTAAGATCATCAATTATTTCGCTTATTTTAAGATTTTCTATTTCAAAATCAGGATTTCTGTCTTTTAATAATCTAATTAAATGGTCCCAATGTCTTTGATCAGTTTTATAAACCAACCTATTGAAATTAGATGTTAAAGCATTCCATCCCTCTAAATATTCTTCACTTTTCATTTCATTTAAGGTGATGGGATTTTCAAATTTAAAAAGAGGTTGGTAGTCACAGCCATAGGTCAAGCCGTGTTCAAATGCATATTCATCATCTTCTATAGAATATGCATCACTGGTGGCCATTAAGAGATATTTCAAATCTTGATAAGTTTCTCCTTCTTTTTTACCAGCCCTATAAATAAGAATTAAATCTCCAAAACGGGTGTCTTTATGGCAGTTCCACCATCTCCCTGGTTGATTAGTTTCCTGAGGTTCTAAAGATTTTCTTTCTCTACCGTCATCTTCCAGGAAATCTTCAGGTTTTAATACCCATTGCCAGTGCACTGGTGTTTTTCTAGGGTTTAATTTCACCGGCCCGGTATTTTTCTCAATATTAGAAATGTATTCATTTACCCGGCGCGCAATTAATTTACTTTCACTAATATCATTCTTCTTAACAATTTCTATAAATTTCTTATAAGCGTCTAAAGATTCTTTTTCTAGATTTAGACGTTTAAAAATAATTCCTTTTTGATACCAGGCATCATAATTTTCAGGATCTATTTTTAAAACCTTTTCAAAGTAATCTATGGATTGTTCAAAGTTTTTTGTTTCCTTCTCCAGAATACCCAGATTAAAATTTGGTAAAATAAAACCTGGATTGAATTTTAATGATTTTTCAAAAGATTCCTGTGCATTCGTATAATCTTTCAGACTCATAAAGGCCAATCCTTTATAATTAAAAACCTCTGGATTTTCACTTTCAATTTTTAAGGATTCATCAAAGCAGGCTATTGCATCCCTATGTTTACCCAGTTTATATAATGCCACACCCTGTTGGAAAAGCGAATCTGGATAAAGCAATTCGTCGTCTGGATATTTTTCAAAATAATATAAACATTCTGAATACAGATTCATATTCAGTAAAAACATTCCCTTAAGGTATAAAACATCTGTAAAATCTTTATCTAATTCCATGGCTTTTTCAACAGCCTTTAATCCCTCTCGGGAATCATCTAATAATAGTAAAATCCAAGCCTTCTTAACCCATGCTTCAGTATCTTCTGGATTAAGTTCAATAGCTTTTTCTATTGACTGAAGGGCTTTTTCATCTTCTTCAAGATTTATATAGGTTACGGCCTTCATAAACCAAGCATCCTGGTTATCCGGATAATATTTTGTAACTTTCTCAAAATATTCTAATGCCTCTTCGAATTCATCATTATTAAAAAAATCCATAGCTTCATCAAAGTATTCTTCTTTATCCATTAATTCATCTCCTATAAGAGTAAGTAGTATTTTAAGCATTTTATTTGCTTTATAAATGGCCCTTGTGATAATTATTAATTTTTAATATTGCTAAGAATATTAAAATAAAACCAGCTTTATATCTAAAATTAATTATAATTAGTTAAGCCTATTTGACTTTATAATTTCCAATCAGGATACATCATATAAAATTATCATCATTAAGGTTAGTTAAATCTCTTTTAAATTTTATTGTTGCAAATAAAAATAATAGTATATTAATATATAAGTTAGTATATTATAAAAAGAATTTGTTTTTAAACTTCAATTTTAACTGTTTTTTTAGCCTAAAAGATGAGATATTAAGTAAATATTTGAAAATTAATATTTAATTTCATTTTTAATTAATTTCCTTTAAAAAGTTTTCACAATATAAATCTAATTACAAAAAATAGTTCTTTTAAAATAATATGCTTTATAGCAAAAAAAAAATAAATTTTGTATGAAACATTTGATTTCTAATACTAATAAGAAGTATGAGTGTATTTTATTTCATACAGCCATTTTGTCCGTTTGTTATTTTTCTCATTTGATTCTTTTATTCGATTTTTTGGATCAGCATAGGCCTTTATATAATATCTTCCAGGATTATAATTAATTATTTTCAGTCTGGTTTTCGCAGTATTTTTTTGGCCAGGCC
>JAUXXK010000014.1 GCA_030681145.1 Methanobacteriaceae archaeon
TTACCATATAAAACTCTCTTTGAAAATTTTTTTATAATACTAATTTAATCGGAATACGGAATCCTACTTCCGATTATCGACAATAGAAGATTGTGTTATATAATATATAAATATTTCGATTTCTTGTAAAATGAATAAAAAAAGTCATAGTATAATGCAATATATGTGCACATTTTTGATTTATTTAGTAAAAAGGAATAATATTCATTCAAAAATAGGATAGAATAAATAGAGGTAAATTGGGAATAGAGTAATTTTTTAAAATTTTACAGAAGTTTTGTAGATAATGTTAATTTTTACATTAGAATGAGGCTGTCTCATAGTTAAGTTTTTTTTATTATTTTTCTATTTTTTATATTCGTGTTTTTAGGGGTTAGTTTTATATTCTAGTAGTTTTATATTTTTATTTAGTTGTTTATAGTTTTTTGGTTGTGTTTTTTATGGCTTTGAGGGAAGATCGTATTGGTCAGACTTGGTTGGTGCCTAAGCGTCTTACGGATTTTATTCCAGAAAATCATATTTCTTATTTTATAGCAAACCTGGTGGAAGAATTAGATTTTAAAGATATAGACCGCAAATATAGGCATACTCGTGGTAAAGCAGCTTATTCGCGGCGAATGTTGCTTCGGTTAGTGATTATGGCTTCGGTGGATGGGATATTTTCATCTAGACAAATTGCTAAGCATACGGAAGAAAATATGGTTTATATGTATCTTTCAGGTATGGATAAGCCTGATTTTCGCACGATTTGTCGATTTAAAATCGAATGCACTGAACAGATTGAAGAAGCATTCAAAATGACGGTAAACGTTGCTAAAAAAGCAGGACTAGTTCAATTAAAACATATAGCTATTGATGGTACTAAAATCAAAGCTAACGCTTCATCATCAAATTTAATTAATGAGGAAGAGATAAACACCATCCGAGAGATATTAAAGAAGGGAATACAAACCGATGTGGAAGAAAACAAGATTTACGGTGATAAAAGAGGTGATGAGATACCAAAAGATCTCACAAGCCGTAAAAAAGTCCAAGAAATAATCCAAAAAATAAGAGAAGAAAATAATGACACATCTAACGAAAATAACCTACGTAAATCTTCTTATAATCTCTTAAAACAAGCAGTTATTAGTAAAAAACAAGAAAAAAAGGTTCACCAGAAATTGGATCTTGCTGAAGAACAGTTAAAAAAGACTGCTCAGAAGACTGTTAGTTTAACTGACCCCGAATCTCGTTGGATGAAAAATAAAAAGAATCGCATGGAATTTTCATACAATATGCAAATCGCAGTAGATTATAATTCAGGAATAATACTTGCAAGCAGCATAACACAAGATCCCACAGACCATCACCAATTAATACCACAAATAGAACAAATCAACGAAATATTAGGACCATTATCCGAAGATACTAAGTTTAGTGCAGATAATGGATATTATACGCGTAAAAATCTTAAATATCTAGAAGAAAACGGGATAGACGGTTACATACCTAACAGAAAACAAGTATATGAAACAAAACCAAGATTAAAAAAGGCAAAGCCTTTTTCTAAGCATAATTTCGCCTATTATTATACTGATGACTTGTATATTTGTCCTAATAATAAAAAACTATCCTATAAAAAGACTTATAATTATAAGGATGTTCGGATGCGCCAATATTATTGTAGTGATTGTTTAAAATGTCCTGATCAATTAAAATGTGTTGGTAAGGACAGGCTAAGAGTTATAACAGATTATGGCAATGATTTATCTAAAAAGATGGCTTTGAAAATGGAAACACCTAAAGGAAAACAAGAGTTCGCTAAACGTAAACAAACAGTGGAATGGCCTTTTGGAAACATAAAAGAAAATTTAAAATTCACAGAGTTCTATACACGCGGTATAAAACAAACTAAAACAGAAAAAAACCTTTTATCAATCTCCCATAACCTAAAAAGAATTTATAACCAAACACAAAACAAAACAAAAATAAATAACCATTCGAACACATAAAAAAAAAATTGTTTAAATTGGAAAAATTTTCATAACAAATTTATGAGACAACCTCATTTTTTTTTAAATATTATCAATTTAAAATATAATAAATCAATTAAGATTCATTATTTCTAATTAATTTATTACATCATATTTCTATTATAGAAAATGGCTCATTCCGCATTAAATCAAAATTCAATATTTTAGGTGCCAAAATAGATTTTCCTTTTTTGGTAATTATTTTTAATGATTCTGATGCTTGTAAACAACCCACTATATTGGGGACTGGTCCCAGAACTGGTGGAACATCTTGACTTAATTTAAGAACCTCTTCAATGACTTTTGGAGTTAATTCTTTATTTTGTGAAGGTAATTTGAATAATTCTTCATAATTAGGGGTTTCAGTATTAAAAACAGTTACCTGACCCATAGTGCCGTGAATTGCACCATGAATAAATGGAATTTTTAATTTTAAGGCAGACCTACTTAAAATAATTCTTGAAACCAAATTATCAAGGGCATCAACTACTAAATGACTTTCTTTAATTATATTTTCTACATTAGAATTATTTAATTCTCCTTCAAATGTTTTAACATTGACAAAAGGGTTAATTGATTGAATAGCTTTTTTTGTAATATCTGTTTTGGGTTTTCCCACATTTTTAAAACTGCTCATGAGCTGCCGATTAATGTTGGACACACTAAAAGTATCTTTATCAACGATTTGAAGATTTCCAATACCCATACGGGCCAGCATTTCAATAGCAGCCCCCCCTATTCCACCACAACCAATCACGGCTATTTTAGAGTCTTTGAGTCGCTCCTGCTCACTTTTACTTAAAATACCCATTTGTCTACTAACTATTTCCCAATAAGCCATTCCTTCGTATCTTTTTGGCATATGAACACTTTTTTTGTTTTTTTAAATATTAGAATCTAACTTTTTTTATTTATTATTTATTCAGTGGAAAGTTTGGAATATTAATAAACTAATTTTAGATAAATTTTTTATTATAAATTATTAAATTAAAAAAAAT
>JAUXXK010000185.1 GCA_030681145.1 Methanobacteriaceae archaeon
GTACATACTTTCATTTAATTGTTTTCATAAACTTAACTCGCTTAAAAAAGTACTCATAATTAAATTTTTATTAAAATCAAAAACAGTTTAAAATCAAAAGTTATTTTATGATAGGTGCTAAAAATATAATTATTTATCAGGTAAAGATAACATGGATTCTAAGAAAATACAGCTGCCACGTGAGGTACATACCGGTGCGGGGCTAATCAAAAAAACGGGAGCCATATGCCGTGACTTAAGATTTGAAGGAAATGTGCTAGTAGTCAGCGGTCCCAACACACTTAAAATAGGTGGAGAAAAAGCTATTTACAGTCTGGAAGATGAAGGATTTAATGTGGAGAAAGTTAAGGTTGATCAGGCCAGTGAAAAGGCTGTAAACAAAGTTCAAAGTAAACTTGAAGATGTATCTGTAGTTTTAGGTGTGGGTGGTGGAAAAGTAATAGATGTGGCCAAAATGGCATCTACCCTTTCAAACATTCATTTTATTAGTGTGCCCACAGCAGCATCTCACGATGGAATAGCATCTCCCAGAGCATCTATAAGAAACGGAGAAGGTACTGTTTCTTTAGAGGCAAATACCCCTATAGGCGTTATAGCCGATACAGAAATTATAAGTAAAGCTCCTTTTAGATTATTGGCAGCTGGATGTGGAGATATTGTTTCTAATTATGCTGCCATACTGGACTGGAAACTTGCTCATCGTCTTTTAAATGAAAAATATAGTGAATCTGCTGCAGCTCTTTCTTTAATGACTGCTAAAATGATTATCAATTCTTCAGATTCTATAAAAGAAGGTTTAGAACAAAGTGCCAGGCTAGTAGTTAAATCATTAATCAGCAGCAGTATAGCCATAAGTATTGCCGGTACCAGCCGTCCAGCCAGTGGATCCGAACATAAATTCAGCCATGCCCTAGATATGATTGCACCAAAACCAGCCCTTCACGGTGAACAGTGCGGTGTAGGAACTATTATGATGATGCACCTCCACGGAGAAAACTGGCAATTTATAAAAGATTCTCTTAAAAAAATGCACGTACCAACTACGGCAAAAGAACTTGATATAGAGCCCGAATATATTATAGAAGCCCTTACCATAGCACATAGTATTCGAAAAGAAAGATACACAATTTTAGGTGACAGAGGCATCACCAGAGAAGCTGCAGAGAAACTAGCCATTAAAACGGAAGTGATTTAATTGATAACACTCATAGGGAAAAAACTTGCAAAGAAGGGATTAATATTCGAGCATCGTGGGGCCAGCCCTAGGTGTCAAGATTGTCGTTTTAAAGGCACTTGCATTGACTCTTTAGAAGAGGGGAGGATGTACATTATAACAGATGTCAAGGATGCTGAGCAGAAGTGTGGTTTACACGAAGGACATAAAGTGATAGTAGTGGAAGTTGAAAAAGCAGATATTGAATCACTAGTTGATTCTAAAAAAGCTTTTGAAGGTTCCATGATAACAATTGAATATCCTGATTGTGAAGAAGTCTGTGAAATGCATGATCTTTGTTTCCCGCAAGGTTTAAATGAAGAAGATAAATGTAAAATTATTAAAACAACAGGTCGTCCTTCTAAAAATTGTGCAAAAGGTTATGATTTAAATACTGTCATTTTAAGATACTAAAATATTTATACCCCTTATAAAATAGCATATTTTAATAAATTATATTAATGGAGATTTATAATGGATTTAAAGAAGATAACTGGTTATGAAGCAGCTAAAGAAGTTTTAGACGGCCATGTGGTAGGATTAGGAACTGGATCCACTACCCACCATTTTATAGATAAACTTGGAATGAGATTTAAAGAAGAAGAACTGGATATAATGGGAATACCTACATCATATCAATCTTTTTTCCTAGCAAAAGAATGGAACATACCTATTACTACCCTTGAAGAACACGACGTGGATATTGCCGTGGACGGTGCCGATGAAGTTGACCCGGCCATGAACCTCATAAAAGGAGGTGGCGCTGCCCACACACTGGAAAAAATAGTTGATTACTCCGCTGACCGGTTTATTGTAATAGTAGATGATAGTAAAATGGTTAAAAATCTTGGTGAATTTCCAGTTCCTGTAGAAGTAATTCCGTGTGCATCCAGACTGGTTTCCAGAATATTGGAAGATATGGGTGCAGCTTCATCCATTAGAATGGCAGAACGAAAAGACGGGCCTGTGATTACAGATAATGGAAATTTTGTGATAGATGCTGAATTCGGATTATTACAAGACCCTGAAGATTTGGAGGTTGAATTAAATTCAATCCCAGGTGTCGTGGAAAATGGTATCTTTAGTTCTATGGTGGATCAAGTATTTATTGGAACTCCAGATGGTGTAAAAAAGATTTAAACATGCATTATTTACTTTACTAAATATTAAATAATTAATTTTTATTTAGATATTTAATTATCATCTATTATTTTTTAAATAATTAATATCATATTTTAATATCAATTTCAATATTATAAGAAAAAAATTATTTAATTATAAAAATTAGAATATAATTTAAGAAATATTTATTTTTATATTGTTATAGAAACTATGTGTGCATGAGGCAAGAAAACTGAGGTTTTTGTTTTACCGCCACGTAATCTTAGTTCCATGAGTAAATAATCTGTTTCTACTGCTTTTATTTCTCCATAATACGTTTTACCTGTAATAAGAGTAATGCTTAAATAATCGCCAATGGCTGATTTAAGAGTATCTCTGATATCTGAACCACATTCCATAATAATGCCCCTTATCTATTAAATATAATTATAGTTATAAAACTTTATTATTTAGTACTTTATCTAACTTGCACTTATAAATAAAGAATCGTATAGATAAAAAAATTACTTATTTACAATCATTAAAAAACTTTGTGAAAATAAGATAATAAATTATTTTTTCTTTTCTATATATTTTTTTATACCAGTAAGCACGAAAAATGCCATGCCTAGCATTAAAACTATGGTGGCTCCAGATGAGATGTCAAATATATATGATAACCACAAGCCAGACATGGTGAGGACTATGCCTGTGAAAATAGATAGTATCATTAAGCGAGGGAGATTATAGGTAAATTGTCGTGCTATGGCGGAAGGTATAGTTAAAAGAGCAATTATAAGGATGATACCCACAACTTTTATTAAAACTACCACACTAAGGGCTACCAAAGCTAGTAAAATCATGTAAAAAAGATCAGAACGCATACCTACCGCCTGAGCAAATTCTTCGTCAAATGATATGGCTGCAAATTCTCTTCTAAATAAAATAACCATTAATAAAATTATGATATCCAGTAAAAGCATGATTACAAGATCAGATGTGGGCACAGTTAAAATACTTCCAAAAAGGTAACTGAAAAGATCTGGAGCATATCCGGGGGTCAAATTAATAAAAATTATTCCAATGGCCATTCCTAACGACCATAATATTCCTATGGCAGTGTCTTCACTTATATTAACCTTTTTACTTATTCCCCCCATGAAAACAGCGGATAATATGCTGAATGGTATAGCAGTAATTATGGGGTTTATGCCTAAAAAGTATCCAAGCCCAATTCCACCAAATGCTGCGTGAGATATTCCACCACTAATTGAAACAATTCTTTTAAGAACCACATACGTTCCCACCAGGCCACAGGCCACACTAACTAGTACAGCAGCAATGATGGCATTTTGCATGAATTGATATTGAAGAATTTCAAACATCTTTATCTCCCTTTAAACTACTTGAATATTATTAGACCATTTTAATTATAATAACCATTTATTGTGAGTAATTATCCAAATAAATCATTACGCTCTCGCTAAAAATAATTATTAAATTATCAGTGCTTTTTTAAAA
>JAUXXK010000188.1 GCA_030681145.1 Methanobacteriaceae archaeon
TTTTAAAAAAAAATAGCATAGAAAGATTAATCTTTCTAAACTTAAAATGTTAGTTCTGTATATATCCCTTCATTCTAACAGTATTTGTATCCCAATTGGTTATTTTACCTAAAGAATTACCATTACTGCTAGCATCGGCTTTTACCCATGCACCACGGGTTTAAACTTTAAATTTCCAGAATAGTTGAAGAAATCATTGTTTAAAACATTACCATATCTAAATAGTACAAATCCACTGGCACCGTTATTTAAAGCGGCCTGTGTGTCTCTAAGTAGTGCTGTTACACTTAAAGGTGTGGGGTTAGCATCAGACTTATAGGTCATGATTCCAGCCCATACCTGAGCATTACCTGAATGTTGAGCTATATACTTGGTTACTGAACCAATCCATGTTGCGTTTTTTCTGTAGTTTCCACTGTAAATCATGGGTACAAGTACATCCAGATATTTACCTAGACTAGGGTAGCTTTGTCAATAATAATACGCGTTAACACTAGTTTCAGGCCTAAGAGCGGCTGAAAGTAATGCGTTGGGTTTAATGGCTCTTACTCTACTGGCTACTTTCGAAACAAAGTTAGTAATGGAATAGGTACCGTACTTATATTTGTATGCTGTTCCAGGATACCTGAGATAATCCAGATGTATTCCATTCACACCATCAATTTTAATATAATTACTAATTTTACTGGTTAAATTGTTGATATAACTAGTAATATATTTGGAATTATATCCGATTTTTGTCTCGTATTTAGTCTGATAGGTGGTTTTGTACTTAATTACATACCGGGTTTTATACTTGTACTTGTAATAGGTCTTTTTAGCCCATTTGTACTTGGTTGTGTACTTCCATCGGAATAATAGTTTGCCCTTGTATCGATAGTAACTTTTGTAGTAAGACCTATAATAGGACTTAACCCACTTTTTATAGGCTACTCTAACTTTGGCTTTGTAGTAGTATTTGTATGGTGTTTTAACGGCAACCTTGTATGCAGTTTTCACTTGGTAAGTATACTTGCCTGATGGATCCACCCATTTTCCATTTTGATAGAAAGATCTTACCCAGGCACTGACCCGTATATTTGCTGCTTTAGCATTATTTAAGAATTTCGTAAGGTTATTCTTATATTTTGCGTCACTAAAAGCAGTTTCAAGAAGAAATATGTCGTGGATTCCACCTGTTTTAAGCATGGAAAAGTTTATTTTTCCCATATCTTCAGCTCTTACCCATATGGCACCGTTTGCAGTATTGCTGTTTGAATATCCAACTCCAGCAGCCATAGGCTCAGAAGTATTATCAGTAGAATTTACCACACCATTAGTTGGCGAGGTATTGTTGCTGGTTTGGTTGTTTGTGTCGTTTTTATTAGTATTAAAACTGTTTTGATTGTTTGTGTCATTGTTATTATTGTTTAGGTTGATGTTGTTGGTATCATTGGTATTTTGACTGTTTATATCATCTAATGATGAATCGCTGTTATTATTTTCTGCGTATATGGCACTGGTACTTAAAAATGCTAAACAAAAGGTTAATACAAAAACTATTTGTAAGCTTCGCTTAATTTTACCCCCTCCGTATCAATAAAGTTATATATTCCCATATAATTCCTAAAAACTCTGACTATATGTCAAAAATTAAATAAAAGGCTTCATCGACAGATAAACTTATATCAAAACTTCATATATAAATATTTTCATTTAATTGTCGAAAAAAGGACCTATTTGTGCCTATTAAATCAAAATGGGTCCTATTTGAAGGTTTTTTAATGGCCACTAATGGTTATGACTCGTTGAGAGTTTATTTAAACCAATAAGCCACAATTAGAACTTTTTTCCAGAATAACTCTGCCATATGAAACAATTTAATAGTTCATGACAACTAATGTGACCTAATCAATAAATAAGTCAAGTTAATAATGCAGTTAACCTTCAGCCAGTAGTGTTTCAGATGTTGTTCTCTCTTAGCAATGCTAAATTTAAAATTAAAGAATAGACATTGAAAAACGGTAAAATATTAATAAAATAAAAAAGGCCCCGTATTTTCAGTATTTTATTAAAAATACAGTCAAAAATGATTATTCAAGAATTATTTTTATAAGCAGAATACTATTTGACAATTAGATATTGTTTTAAAGTGTTAAAAAGTTCTTTAAGCTGTAAAAAGCTATATTTATGAAATGTAATATAACAATTGTAATTTAATTTATAAAAGTTAAAAATTGTAATTAATATTATTAAAATTAATAAAAACTGGTAATTTAATTTAATAAGTTTATTTTGAGATAATTAACTCTTGGAATATTTAATTCTAACAAGCAAATTATGAAATAATCAATTAATCCTTGGGAGAATAATAAACATCATTGAATGTAATTAAAACGCAAGTTCCATGGTTCCGGGTAACCTTAATATCTCCATCCAGTTGATTTGTCAGTGCATTGATGAGTTTTATTCCAAGATTAGGACTTTTATCAAATTCCATATCCTCTGGTAGGCCCACACCATCATCTCTCACCATTAAAGAATAATGAGAATTTGCTTTTTTAAATTTTATTTCTATTTTACCAGATTTACCATCTGGAAATGCATGTTTAATACTGTTTGTTACCAATTCATTAATTATAAGGCCCACCGGGATGGCCGTATCAATTTCCAGTTCTATTTCTTCCGAGAAAACTTCAAACGTGATAAGGTCACTTTGATGATAGCTCCCCCGTATACCCCGAATAAGATTACTCAAATAATTAGATATATTTATAGATGAAAAATTTTCACTACTATAAAGGGTTTCATGTACCATGGCCATGGTTCTTATACGATTTTGACTATCTAAAATGATGTTTTGGGCAGTTTCATTATCAATAGAATTAGATTGTAATCTCATAATACTGGAAATAATCTGCATATTGTTTTTAACCCTATGATGAATTTCAGCCAGTAGTAATTCTTTCTCTTTTAAAGAAGATTCCAATTCTTTTTTTGTTTCTATAATTTTAGTAATATCTGAAGCAGTTATAATAGCACCGTCAAACTGGGATTTAACATTCCGTGGAATTATCCATCCACTGGCAGTTATTTTCTTTTTTTGAGTTGGGATGTCTATGGATTTAATAAATACTGGGTTTAATTTTTCTTTAGCCTGGAGATAATAATCTTTAATATTGAAGATGTCTAAAATATCCGGATCATTCAATACATTTTTAAGATTTAAATCATCCTTTTTAAGTTGTAATATTTTGCCCATACCATTATTCATAAAAATTACTCTATTTTGGGCATCACAAACCATTATTCCCTGCACAATTCCCTCGATGATATCCTCAAAGAATTTTTCCATATGCATCATTTGTCTTTGAGATCTCTGGTTGGCCAGGTCAAGCTGATTAATGCGTTTAGCTGATCTTAAAATTAAATAAAATAAAAATCCAACCATAAACGTGATTACCACAACCTCCCCAAAATATTCAGTAAATAGACTAGTTTTTTCCCCACTTGAGGCTAAAATCCCAAAAATAGAAATCACTAAGATAGATATAGGTAGAAGTGAACGGGCCATGTAAGCTCCCAGTCCCCGGCAATGAAAAGTTTTAATTACACCTTCCCTAGGATAAACCATAAGCAAGCTAAAGCTCATAAATAAATTTAGAAAAACAGAATAAACTGCCATTTGATTATAGAAATACGTAGCATGGTTTTGACCCAAATTAAATACAAATGTTAATAGTGCTAGATAGGCCACAAGTAGGGATATTATAATGAGTATCTGAGCAACTTTAATTGCTATTTTTCGAGAATAAAAAATTAATGTAGTTCCAAAAAGGAAGATATTTATGGAACTTAAAAAACGTGGATGGTCAATATATGGTGGTGAATTAATCATAATCGTCTGATATAATGGGAAATATGGACCATAAAGGTTCATTATTGCCGATAATAATCCGTAAAGAGCAAATATTGTACCCAATAAAGTGATAATATTTTTATATTTAGAAATACGTTCCAAGCAATGGCATAAATAAACTAGAATTCCAAATATGAAAAATAGAAAAGCTGTACTCATTCTAGTGGCCGGAGAACCCAGAATTTGGCCTTTCAAGAAAGTTATATCTAAAATCCACCCGAAAATGATTATTAAAGAGAATATCATTAACATTAAAGCCGAAACCCTAGAAAATTTAAGGGATTTTTTAACCCATTTTTCATCAATATTATCTTTTAAATCAATTTCCTCTCTCTGGAAAGGATTTTTAAGTGGTTTTGACTTTTTTATCAAATAAAACCCCAATTATGGCTAGTATGGCTTTTAAAATTAATGATATTATATAGTTTGTAAATTCTGAAATATATGTATTACTATGGTGCAAGTATTGCATATGGTTTGCAAATTGAAACAAAATATTTGATTAATTTAT
>JAUXXK010000195.1 GCA_030681145.1 Methanobacteriaceae archaeon
ACTGGTCTAAAATCAAAGAATATTTATAAATTAGATAATATTGGCGTTAATATAGATTGATATTTATATTGATTGGAGGATATTATGAGCTTAAGATAATGAATCAGTTCGAATTTGAATCGTGTCAATTCAAAAATTAAACTTTCGAAAAATTAGAGAAGTTATTTCCCTATTTTTTCATTTATTAAATTTCTAACTTCTGGATCTGTTTTTATAATATCAAAAATTTTTTCCGTTTCTATCAGCCTTTTCTTCATATATTCCTGATATTTTTCCAGTTCCTCAATACGCTTGAAATCATCTGACTTAATATCTTTAACTTTAACCTGGTCAATGGATAAGTAAGGCAAGGCCTTTAAATACCTGTTTTTAAGATCTTTTGGATCCATATACCAGTAGGCCCTATCTACATTAGAAATTTTATGGCCTGCCAGGAAGTCGGCCATTACTTTATCCCCAATTTTATTCATTATGGTTGAAATGAAGTATTTTCTTAGTGAATGGGCTCTCCAAAAACTGTAAGCTCCATCTTCTTTCTTAAATCCTGCTTGTAAACCTATTCTTCGAAAGTTGGTGACAATAACATCTCGATCAATTGGTTCACCATTATTTTTAACAAAAAGAGCAGAATCACATTTATCAATTCGAATTCTCTTGTTTCGTCCATACATTCTTTCTTTAAGATATAAAATGATCTGATAGGTTGCTTCAGGAGGTATGAATGTAATATAGCGATAATTTACTTTTTTCCGGATTACATGCAAGGTAATGATTTCATTGCTTAGTTCATTTTCAGCTTCAAAAAGATCATGAATAGATTTTAATTCTTTATTAATCACTTCCCCGGCAGAATCCAGGAATTTTTTTATAGTTAATTTTCGAGCTTCTGCCTGGGCCATTCCTGATAAAGCCATTAAATATATTAAGGCCTTTTCCCTTGGTGGAGCTGTATTAACTAAAGTATTTAATTCTTTTTTTGAAATTAATTTTCCATAGTTTTTTTCTAGAGAAATGTCACCTTTAGGAGTTTTAAATTTTGGAATTTGTATATCTAACGCATCATAGAATGATTTAATTGCAAATAAATGTAAACTCATTGTACTTTCAGAAATACCATTTTCCTTAAGTTGCTTTTTAAATTTAAATAAATTAAGATTAATTTTTCTATCCCTTAATTTTATACCATTTTCTTCTTCAAGATCTGCTTCTTCAACCAACTCATTTGGAGACAATCCAATTATTTTACAGTATTTTCTTAGACAGGCTAGATAAGTTTTTAATGTAGAATCTTCAAGATCTTTTTTTAGTACCCAAATATCAATTCGATGTAAATCTTTTTCACTGAACTTCATACTAACAACACCAAGTCGTAATAAATATTATTGTAATACTAGTATTTAAATTTAGTATTACAATTTTATATTTATTCTGACCCTATGTTCGTTAAACGTTTATATTACGAAGATACACATATTATCCAATTTATTCATATTATTTAGTAAGTTTATCATATTAATTTTTTATTTTTAAATCTAATCAATAATTAATAAATTGATTTAATTATCTTTTCAAATTTGTCGGGGAAATTCATTTAAAATCACTTTTAAAAAGTTTGATTAAAAATAAAAGTTTTATTTATTTATAATATTTTGTATAGGAATATCTTAATTTTACAAAATTAACCTATTTGGATAACTCAGTATAGATATGATAATTAAAATAGTGGCATTTCTACAGTTTTAGATTTGATTAAATTTTTTGGTAAT
>JAUXXK010000210.1 GCA_030681145.1 Methanobacteriaceae archaeon
GGCCAGAATCGAAGCTAGTTTTTTCATCTTGGATAAATTTACTCATGGCCACTCCCCTACCCCCCAAATACCCCCGATAACCAAAATCATGACCCACAATATTGTAGACGGGACAAGCCACTATACAACTTCCACAACCAATACACCATAGACATTCTTTAATGGCTTTTCTTCGGCCGTTATCTAATAAAATAACCACAACTTTTTGGGCACCATACATCCCCTTTAAAAGTCTTTTTTCAATATCTGCAGTTTTAGAAGGAGCAGATATGATATTGATATAAGATGGAATATTGGTTCCCGTTGCATAAACAGTTTCCAGTTTTACCACCGAAATTGCATCTTCAATAGTTGGAACCAGTTTATCTATACCCACCACCACAATATGAGTTTTCATTAGGGTTAATAAACTGATATTCCCTTCATTATGGGCCATAATAAGAGAACCATCTTCTGCCGCAACTGAGTTGGCCCCAGTAATTCCTACACTGCATTTAGCGAGTTCTTCTAACACATTAGCCCTTACAAGTTCCATGATTATTCTAGGTTCTGGTTCTAATGTTTTACCCAGACTCTCAGATATAATTTCAGTGATTTTTTCCATATTTAGATGCAGGGCTGGGCCAATGGGGTGAGCTGGTCTTTTATCGTCAGGTTTAAGCTGAACAATCCTATCACCTAAATCAGTTTCTATTAAATCAATATTTTTACCCTTAAGAAATTTAGAAAGGCCTATTTCTCCCACAGTGTTTGATTTGGATTTGGAAACAATTCCTTCGTCTTTAATAATATCATAAATAATCTTTAATGCTTTTTTATCATCTTCAGCAATAAAAAAATCAATATCATTCTGAAAAAAGCTTTTTTGGGATAATTCCAGGAGTTTTTCCATATTATCCACAGATTCCTGCCTTATTTTTTTAACTCTTTCTTGTAACTTTTTTGTTCTGGGATTTTTAATAAGTTCCAACCTTCTTTCATTCATTTTTTCAAAAGAAGTTCTCATGGTTTTTAGTTCACTCTCATTCATTTTTTAATCCCTCAGAGTGTAATAATAAATAATCAAGTAATAATTCAGAAATATCCATTACTTTTAAATCCATATCCCCTAATATATCCGATTTATTCAGATTTAAACTGCAAAAAGGGCATGAAGTAGTTAGAATAGATGCACCAGTATTTTTAGCCTCTTTTATCCGTTCATCAGCTATAGAATCTGCCAACTCGGGAAAAGCAGATTTTACTCCCCCTCCAGAACCGCAACAACGAGATTTTTCTTTAATGTTTTCCATTTCAACCAATGATGCAACCGCATTTATTACTTCTCGAGGGAATTCATATTCGCCCATATGACGTCCCAAATGACATGGATCATGATATGTTACTTTGAGATGAGATTTATCAATTTTTAGTTTATTTTCTCTTATTAAATCCATGAATAGTTGAGATGTGTGAATTACATTCAGTTCAAAGCCCATAATATCCTTATAATCATTTTTAAGTGTTTTATAACAGCCAGCGCAGGAGACTAAAATAGTTTGGCCCTTCAAATAATCCATATTTTTCTCCATCTGCACCTCTGCATCTTCCCTAAATCCAGTTCGCAGTAAAACAGAGCCACAACATTCTTCATCAGAATTTATTTCAAAAACCACACCGGCTTCTTTTAATATTTTTTCCACCGCAATAGATATGATATTCAATTTTTCTCTTGCTATGCAACCTCTAAAATACAGCATTATTTTGCACCATCAGATTTAATTAATAATATTGATTTAATTAATAATTAATTCATAAAATAATATTATCAATCTATTAGTTTTTTATATAATCTCTCCAGTTCTCGGCCAACATATTCACCAGTATATTTCTTGGAGTGAGATAGCCCTTCTTTTTGAAGATTTTCATAAACATCATGATTGTTTAATATATATTTCAATTTTTCTGCAAGATCTTTCCAGTTTTCTGGTTGGAAAAAAAGACCTCCTTTTTCATTACTGGCTTCCATAACCGGGGGTATTTCTGCTGCCACAAAAGGTACACCACAACCCATGGACTCCACAATAACTATACCAAAACCCTCCACTATGCTGGGAAGACAAAAAATATGGGAAGAGTTAATAATTTTTAAAACATTCTCATGTTTTTCAACAAATCCACAAAATTCAATTGTGTCCTCTAAATCCAGCTCTCTTGATAAATTTTTAAGTTTTTTCTCCATAGGGCCTGTTCCAACAATCTTGCATTGTAAATCTGGAATATCATTTTTAATGATTTTTACAGCTCGTATTAAGTCATCGACTTTTTTATATTCTACCAAGCGGGCCACACAAGAAATTGTGGTTTTAGAAAATTTTTCAGATTTAACTGGTAAAAAATCTACAATAGGAGGAATTACTGCTATTTTTTGGCTGTTAAAGTATTTTTCCAGGTTTTTCTTGGTGTAATCAGAAATAGATACTACAAGATTAAATTTACGGGATAAGTTATATCTTTCTAGAATTTCTCCAGCAAACCCACTGATACCCATATTTTTAAACCATTCTCCTATCCATACATCATTATAACGAGCCACAGAAGGAATTTTAAGTTTTTTAGATATTTTCCAAGCTACCGGATGAGTTATAAAATTATATCCAACAACTAAATCAAGTTTTAATCTTTTTCCAGTATTTAATGCATCTTTCATAAAGGAGATTCTATTTAAAAAAGAGCCTTTTTGAACATAAGGTCTTTCACGGCCACAACAGATTACTTTTACGCCTTTAATTTCATATTCAACCGGAACTCCTTCTTCTCGAGAGGTTAAAACGATAACTTCATGATTTTTAGAAAGTTGGTACGCTTCATTATATGCGCTGACCTCTGCTCCACCTTTAATTTCAATATTTTCACTTCTGGGGAAGTATTCGGTTACAATACAAATTTTCATGATAACACCATTAAAAAAAAATTATTAATTGAGGATTATTACTGAATGAATTAAGATTCTAACTTATTAGAGGCGTCATCCTCCTGAGAATCGTTTTTATTATTTTCATTTTCATTGTTTAGTGCAATCTGTCGGACAAGTTCAGTTATTTCACTTTCGACTTGCTCTATCATGTTGTATATTTTAAAGATAAGATAGTAACATCCTAGGATCGCTATTATTAAAATAAAATCCAGGCCACGCCCAATTCCAAATAAATTAGCGAAAAATGTGGTTGAATCGGGATATATAGAAATGACAATAGTTATAGCCCATACTAAAATCCAGAAGCCTAACATCCCGGCTGAGCTTTTACCACTCTTAAAGCGAATAATCGAAATTATTAATCCCAGAACTCCTATTATAACTCCTATTGGCTGATATATCATTTTTACACCACATATATTTTTATTGTAACAAATGTTTATTATTCCCCTCAGCTGATAACATTTATACTAATTTATTATTTGATCAATATATCCTGCGATTTATCTAAAATTTTTTGAAAATATCGATTATCATTTTAAACAAAATTTTTAAGCCTACAGATGTGTTAGTACCCTTTTCAAGAGTATAAGACGTATAAATAGTTTTAATAGGTACTTCTTTAAGGTTTAAATTATTTTTCCTTATTTCACTTATAATTTCTGAAGAAACACCATATCCATGGTAATTTAATTTTAATAATCTTGCCGAGTTTGCATTAAATGCCCTTAAACCAGATTGAGAATCATTGACATAAATTCCATAAAAAATCATAGTAAGCGTGTTCATTAGATAATTTCCCCAATTCCGGGATAATGGCATATCCGAAAAGTTTCGAGAACCAATAACCACATCTGCATCTTTATTAATAAGAGGTTCACAAACAGTTTCAATATCATGGGGGTCATGTTGGCCATCAGCATCAAATGTTACTATATATTCTGCCCCATTTTTCAATGCAGCAGCTATACCCGTTTTTAGGGCTGCACCAAGCCCCCTGTTGATAACGTGGCGATAAATAAAAATA
>JAUXXK010000230.1 GCA_030681145.1 Methanobacteriaceae archaeon
GAAAAGCGAAAGTTTAGGAATGCAGTTAATCAATAACTTAACTGGCCAGATTGATGGAAAATTAAAATTGGATACAAGTCATGGAACCAAGTTTACAATTAAATTTGGGAAGCAGAAATATCAAAAAAGGGTTTAAAATATTTTTAATATCGAAAAAAGGAATAACCGAACATGATTCCAGATCAAGAAAAATATTGGGATAAATTGGCCAATGAAAAAGAATTTCCCACACCATTTCAAATAAGCAAATTTAAAAAATATGTTTCCCCAGAAAATAAAATTCTTGATGTGGGTTGTGGTTATGGGAGAACTTTAAGTGAGCTTTATGACGATGGCTTTAAAAATTTGATTGGTGTTGACTTCTCCCAAGGTATGATAGATCGTGGATTAAAATTATATCCACAGCTTAATCTTTTAAAGAATGATGGTGATAGATTACCATTTTCTGATAATAGCTTTGATGCTGTGCTTCTTATTGCAGTATTAACCTGTACTGCAGATTCTGAAAAACAGGATAAATTAATTTCAGAGATTTCAAGAGTTTTAAATGATGATGGAATTTTATATATCAATGATTACTCAATTAATGATGACCAGCGCAATCTTGAGCGTTATCAAAAATATAAAGATAAATATGGAGCATATGGTATTTTTGAACTTCCTGAAGGAGTAGTTTTAAGACATCACACGCAAAAATATATTAAAGAGTTAACTAAAAATTTTAAAGATTTAATATTTGAAAATACGATTTATGATACTATGAATGGTAATAAATCAAAAGGATTTTACTATATTGGTAAAAAAATGGGAAAAATAAATTAATTTAGTTGATAATAAAAGTTATATTAATCACCTAAATCAATTCTAAGCTCCTAACCCAATCTTCAGTAGAAATTACTTTACTGAATTTCATGGCCTGAATAATTAAAGTGGCTGTATGAAGTTTTTCCGCGCTTATATAACCAGAATAGTTAGATACATCCCGAGTTCCGGTGGCATCATTTAAAAATTCCACCTCAAAACCTAAGTGCATGGCCTGCCGGGCAGTAGTGTCGCAACACATATGGGTCATGTATCCACAAATTGCCACTTTTTTTATATCATTTTCTTTTAAATATGATTCTAGTTGCGTTTTTGTGAAACTTCCAGGTAAATTTTTCTCAATTATTATATCATGATCTTTTTCCAGCACTTTTTCATGAATTTCCCATTCTTTAGAGCCTTTTTTAAAGTTAGGTGAATAAATATTAGAATTAGTATGTTGAATAAGAATAACAGGAATATCTTTTTTATTAGCGGATTCTATAGCCATGATTATATTTTCAAAGCTATTTTCTGGATATTCTATTGGTAATTTACCATCAAAATATTCATTTTGCACATCTATTACCATTAAAGCTTTTTTCATTGGTTTCACCCATTATAGCTATCTATTCAAAGTTGAAAATAACAATTATATAAATTAATATCTTACTTTAAATCTAATAAATCTTTATAAATCATTTTCTAAAGACATTAATGAATTTTTGACAGCTTTTTTAATCTCATTATTATCGCTATTTTCAAGTTTATTCAAGATTTACTATGTGGAATCATGGCATGGATTACAAGAAAAAGTCAAAGGACGAGTAAACAAATCATCAAAGTAACATAAACCATAATAAGAGAAATAACTCTTTATAAATTGATTTAATAAAAAACTAAATACAATAAAAAGATCATACCCCGTGTAATGGTAATTGAAAATGTCCAGGGCAATTTTATCTGATAAATTTTTGGATAAAAGCGGACTCTGAAACTAAGAAAGAAAAAAGAAAAAAGAAGAAGAATGATGCGCGCGTGCGCGTGAAGAAGAAAATATGGTTTTTCTATTGTTTAAGCTAAAGTTAATTTTATATAATATTTCTGATAAATCAAGTCTTAATCTTTAATGGAATGGGATTTAAAATGAAAGAAAACATATCAAATCATTTATTTTGTAGTAATTGTGATGCAAAAGTTCCTGATGGAAATAAATTTTGTGGAGAGTGCAGCAACCCAATTAAAAACTTAGATAGTGATTTTCATGAATCTGCACAGGAAATTATTAATTGCCCCCGATGTAATACGGAAATAGAATCTGGACTAAAATTTTGTACGGAATGTGGAGAAGAAATTTATCAGATTACAAATCCAAAACAAATGGAAAATTGTCCTAACTGTGATGCTGCCATTGGACCAAAACTCACTTTTTGCACTAAATGTGGAATGAAAATTAAGAATAATATTAAAAATAATGCTGTAAAAACAGAATCTAAATGGATGAACTCTATTTCTAAATCAAGTAAGAGTTTAATGAAAGGCGTAGATGAATTTATAACTACTGCAGCTGATAGTTTGGATAAAAACATCAACCAAAGCGGAACACGACAAAAAGGTAAAAAAGAAGAATTTAAACCTGTTCGAATAAAAGGTGTTGATAATCCAAATCCAGGATATTTGGTTTGTGATAGTTGTGGTGGTGTTTATAAGCTGAAATCCTGTGAAAGCGTAGATGATTTTAATGAAGATTGTGTTTGTAGTGGTAAATTAACTCATCTGAAAAATTTACCAAAACCAACTAGACGATACAGAAATTAATTAATCATTGTTACAGTTTGGGGGATTTATTTGGAGCGTAAAAAATTATTGATGCTTAATCCAATAGAATATGAACATAAATTTGATAAAAATGCGTTAAATGTAGTGAAAAAAATTCCAGGATTGAAAAGTGTTTTTCGAAAAAAGTTACAGGATTATGAAAGATATGAAACAGTCTTGAATACAGGCAGTTCTGTTAAAGTCACTTCCACCCATTTTAGTGAAATTCACGATATTTTAAAAGAAGCCTGTGCCAATATTCACCTTAATTATATTCCTGAAATGTATATTGGATCTTCATTGATGAATGGACATTCAGGCTGGGATGTCAATGCTTGTACTTTAGGTTATGATAATCCTATGATCTTGCTTTCTCCAGGATCTGTTGAGTATTTAACTCCAGATGAATTGTTATGTGTAATAGGTCATGAAGCAGGTCATATAAAAAGTGGACATCAACTTTATCATGAAATGATTAACACAATGTCATATTTCGGTTCAGCCATTACACAAATTAGTTTTGGCTTAAATGATTTACTGGAAAACACTTTAAACCAATCTATTGATTATATGATGAATTATTGGAGTCGAATGTCAGAATTTACTGCAGATAGAGCGGGACTATTAGCATGTCAAGATATAGACGTTGCCATTAATGTTGAAATGAAATTATGTGGTGTTCCCCCAAAACTTTATGATGAAATGAATACTGATGAATTTATTAAACAGGCAAAAGAATTTGAAAATTTCAAAAATTTGGAGAAATACTATAAAGAACTAGTTGAGTTAGACCATACTCATCCTTGGGGAGTTATAAGGGCATTCGAGCTTCTAAAGTGGATAGAATCCGGAAAATATCATCAAATTTTGGATATACACACGGAATGCGAATTAGAAGAGTTAAAAAGAACTTGCATGAAATGTGGAACTAAACTAAATAAAGATGAGAAATTTTGCGGCGATTGTGGTTCAAAACCAGAAATTGGAAACTGTTCGAAGTGTGGCGCAAATTTATTGGGAGAAGAAGCATTCTGTGGAGTATGCGGGGAAAGATTATGGATCCGCTAATGATTATATCCCTGATTTCTTTTTGTCATTTAATGACATTATTACTCCTTTAATAGACTAAATAATAATTTTATATTTTATAAATTATTATTTGATAATATTTTCCACTTTTTTTGCCAAGACATAACCCAATTTAAGATGACCTTCCTCATCAAGATGAACACCATCCATTTTACTAACCCGAACTACCTTTGAAGAATCCAAAAAATCACATTGATATTCTTGTGCTACTTCATGGAAGAAAGTACCAAGTTTTCTGGATTTATCATTAGAATTTTCATACTCCTCTGAGAATCTTGAAGAATCAGGAATATAACTAATAATTGGAGGGGCCACTAAACAGATTTTTGGGGCTTTTTCATTCCTTCCAGCATTACTTTTAGAGATATCATCCACCAAAACCCGAATTCCACTGGTAATTTCTGAAGCAGATAGTGAAAACCGCATTTTAAGGTCATTTGTTCCTAAAAAGAGGATAACAATGTCTAGAGGCCTATGTGATGCCAGGCAAGGAATCAAGTAGTTTCTCCCATTTTTATAACCACCGTGCAGAGGATCGTCCCAGACTGTGGTGCGGCCGTTAAGACCCTCTTCAATAACCTTAAATTCATGGCCTATCTTATTTTGAAGTACACCCGCCCATCTTTTATGGTAAGGGATGCGCCCCCCATTTGCAGGATTATATCCCCATGTATTGGAATCTCCATAACATAAAATGGTTTTCATTTGACTCTCCTTATAATTTAACTAATAAATTATTCTAATTAATTAGAATTTATGTCTTTTCTTTTGATATTGTAATTTTTTGTGGATTAGCATTCTTTTTTAATTTATTAATTATTTAATCAAAAGTTTTAAATGATAAAAAATTATATATAAATTCATAGATTTGAATATATAAATATAAATAGAAGTGACTACGAAATAGTAAAAAATGAACATATACATACACATCTTGCCTAAAAACTATAAAATCAACCTCATTCCTCAAAAGGTGGACAATATGTATGAAAAAATATTATTACCAACAGATGGATCAGTATGCAGTGAAAAAGCTGCAAAACATGCTATGTCAATAGCCCAATCTTATGATTCTAATATTATTGTTTTAAATGTTTTGGAAATTGAACCAACTTCAGGCATTATAATGGATATTATATTAAAAGAAGGAAAGGCCTCATTAAATCGTACCTCTAATGTTTTTAAGAATATTGAAAAAGAAGATAATTCTAAAAAAGAAATTGAAAAAATTTTCTTGATGAAAGAGGGAACTGCAGCAAATGAAATATTGAAAACTGCTAAAAAAGAAGATGTGGATCTTATAATTATAGGAGCATCAGGTAAACATGCCTTAGAAAGATTTCTATTGGGAAGTGTTACTCAAAAGGTAGTAAAAGATGCTAAATGCCCTGTTTTAACAGTCCATTAGGTTATTAAATCAATATATAAAAATCAATTGCTTTAAATGAATAATAAGGCTTAAAATAGCCATAAATTATATATAATTTTTATTGTAAAAAAAGGTGAACGCTATGGCTGAACGACGTTTATCAAGTAAAAATTTATCATTTTTTGAAAAATATTTAACCGTGTTTGTTTTTATCTGTATAATCGCAGGTATTATCTTAGGAAGAGCTATTCCTGAACTAGCCGTAACTCTTGACTCTTACACAGTTTTTAATGTATCTATACCAATAGCCATTGCCTTGTTTTTTATGGTTTATCCTATTATGGTTAAGATAGATTTTAGTAATGTGGTTAGGGCTGCTAAAACTCCAAAACCCGTGGGTTTAACACTATTTCTTAATTGGGTTATTGCACCGTTTTCCACATTCGTAATAGCCACATTCTTCTTAGGATATTTATTTGTAGGATTTTTACCGGGAACAGAAATAATTGCAACAGGCCAACAAATTGAGCTGTGGAGAAGTTATTTGGCTGGTGTAATCATTCTAGGAATAGCACCATGTACTGCTATGGTTTTGATGTGGAATTACTTAGCCAAAGGTGATGATGGGCTCACTTTAGTAATGATAGCTGTGAATTCATTAGTAATGGTAGTACTTTATGCACCACTTACAAGTTTTTTAGCAGGTGTCGCTCAAGTTCCCCTACCATGGCAAACCATAGCATTTTCAGTGGCCATTTATGTATTTATTCCTTTAGTGACGGGATATTTCTCACGTAAATTAATTATAAAATATAAAGGATTTGAATGGTTTAAAAATGTGTTTCTACATATTTTAACCCCCGTAAGCATTATAGCCCTTCTCGCTACCTTAGTGCTTCTATTCACATTCAAAGGAGAACTAATTGTTAATAATCCTTTAACTATTTTTTGGATAGCCGTGCCAATCTTTGTTAATGCAATATTTGTTTATAGTATCAGCTATTTCTTCCTGGCAAGAAAATTGAAGCTTTCCTATGAAGAAGCTGCTCCAGCTTCCATGATTGGTGCTTCCAATCATTTTGAAGTGGCAATAGCAACTACTATCCTAATATTTGGACTTAGTAGTGGTGCAGCTCTGGCCACTGTGGTCGGAGTACTAATTGAAGTTCCCTTAATGCTAATGCTAGTGGCAATTTCTAAAAAATACTGTGGACTTTACAAAGAATGTCAACTACCACACTGTAAGGCAAGCCCCGCCCAAGTTGAGGATATAGTATGTGAAGAAAAGGAAGATGAATTAACCTGTGATATAGAAGATAAAGATAAATAATATCTGAAAATTAAAAGGTGAAAACAAATTAGGAAAAAAATATTAATTAATAGAAAAGAGAATTCAAAAAAATGTTCCAAAATTAGGACTTTATTTTGATTTCTGATTCTATTTTATTATCAATTTAAAAAAATTACATTTTTATAGAACGATTTTCCAAACGACGCAGAGCAAATTTTAAGGCTTCTTCAAAAGCATCTTTGTGAAGTCCCGATGCCTTCTGTTTTTTACATTCTTCATCCGAGAAAAGTCTCATTTTAGCTGCTCTGCAAGGATAATGTTGTAATTTAAGACCTGCTTCGGTAGGTAAATTATCCGAATCTGGAATTTCACCCAAATATTTTTCATTAATATAATCCGCTACAAATGCAGTTGATCCGCAAGGAGATGATCTTAAGACCACTGCCTCCTGAAGCTTATTTCCATCTAATATTAATTCTATCTTAGGTTTACCAATTTTGGATACAAATTCATCAAAGGTAGGATTACCGTTTTCTTCAAGTTCACACATTATATATGGACATGTTACATTTTTATAAGATTTTAACTGATTTTTAAACCCATCACCATTCCATGCCGCAACTATTATCCAGTCCACTTTATTAGAAAATCTTTCTACTAATTCCAGGGTAATATCTGGGTGTGTAGTATATGTAATTAAAATGTCTGAATTTTCTATTGCTTTAATGTCTTTTTCAGGTATTTCAATTTCATCTATGAACATTGATGTAGGTTGTTCAATTTCTATTAATTCCGTTTCAAATTCCATATTTATAGTATCTCTTGCCCGGTCACCATATGGACCATCAGTAACAATTGCAATTTTTAACATTTATTCACCTCAAATGTTTCTATAATCCATTCTTTAATTTCATCCCTAATTCTTTTAAAAGCATCTAATTTATCTTTTTCAGTTCCTGTAACGTCATTAGGGTCTTCAAATGATTTATGGATATATTCTTTTCCACCAGGAAAAAAAGGACAAGCTTCACCTTCTCCACCACAAACGGTAATCACCCTATCAAACTCCACTCCTTCAAATTCTTTAAGGCTCTTAGATTGGTGATTTGAAATATCAATACCGATTTCCATTAATGCTTTGATTGCATACGGACTCAAAGTGCCAGGATCAGTTCCTGCGCTGTGAGCATAGTAACATTCACCATTTAAAGAATTTAAAATTCCTTCCGCCATTTGAGATCTGGCTGAATTATGAGTGCATATAAATAAAACAGTTTCTTTATCATGCTTGGTTTCATTTTTCATTGTAACCATATTAATATATCCATATATTTAAATATATTGTGATACATAATGAATTTCATGAAAGGATGCCAAACAGGTGAAAGACCCAGTTGCAAACAGATTGATAATTTGAAAAATATTATTTCAAGCATACCAGATGATGAAACATTATACAAACAATCAGAAGTTATAAAGGCCATATCTGATCCAACAAGACTAAAAATACTTTACCTATTAGATCATGGTGAATTATGTGCTTGTGAAATAATCAATGCTCTTGAAAAACCACAGCCCACCATATCCCATCATTTAAACATTTTAAAAACAGCAGGGTTTTTAAAGTGGCGTAAAGAAGGAGTATGGATACATTATAGTCTTTCCGATTCAAAAATAATAGAAAAATTAAATGCACTAAAAATTGATTAAATATGATTTAAATTAAAAAATCAGCAAATTAAATGTTAATTACATAAATATGACGATAACGAGGTTAAATTATGGAAAATAATGAAAATGGATGTTGTGGAAAAAATAATGGTATTAATGGATTACATCAAGATAATTCCAATGATTCAAAAGAAGATTCCGGTTGTGGTTGTGGTTGTGGATATGGGAGCATTGAATATCCCGATGAATCACTTGTAGATAACCCAAAAGATGTAAAAATAATAGTAGAAGACGGATTCATAGAAAAATTTGAAAGTTACGCTCATTCAATTGGTGTTAAAAGCATTGGATATACAAAAGTTCCTGCGGAATTAATAATTACCAATGAACCTCTGCTTTACACAAATGCCATCGTAATAACCATGGAAATGGATAAACAAATTATTGAAACTGAACCTGGTGCCGAAGCACAGCGATTAAATGACTTAGCCTATGCAAAACTTGGTAATATGGCCTATAAACTCTCTGATTATTTACGAGAAAATGGTTTTGCTACTCAAGCTGCTCACCCTTATGAAAGCATAGTAAACTTTTCCCCGTTAGCAGAAAAAGCGGGTTTAGGATTAATAGGAAAAAGTGGACTTTTAATAACTCCAGAATTGGGCCCAAGACAAAAAATAGCTGCGATATTAGTTAATATAAAAAATTTACCCATTCTAAAATATGATGAACATGCATGGATAGCAGATTACTGTAAAAAATGCAGTAACTGTGTAAAAGCTTGCCCTGAAAAGGCTTTAATAGAAAAAGAAAGTTGTTGTGGAGAAAAAGAAACAGAATTTGTGCAAAATCTTTGTATAGGTTGTAGTGAAGGCTGTACATTCTGTATAGAAGAGTGTCCTTTCGATAAAAAAGGATACATCCACATAAAAAATAAATTCGACAAATTGAATGCTAAATTAATGGAAAAGAAAAATAAAGAAGCTAAGAATTTATAAAATCCAAAAAAAGATAAAAATAGTTCTAAATGCTATATTGAAGTATTTAAAGATAAAGTTAAAATAATTACTAAATATTTTATTATTTATTTTATTATTTTATAGAAGTTTAGTTTTAAAGAAATTTAAAAAGATTTTGGAATAATAAAAAGAGGACATGTTCCAAAATCTCTTAATTTATTTTATTTTTATTTTATTCTAATTGGTCATCTGCAATCTTATAATGAGGGTCTTCCCAGTGATTTACATCAATTATATTCGCGGCATTATCCAATAATATACGGCAATCTTCACTTAAATGCTTGAGATGAATAGTTTTTCCACATTTTGCATATTTTTCGGTCATGTAATTTAACGCTTCAATGGCAGAATGATCCCTGACACTTGATTTACTGAAATCAATAATTACTTCGTCCGGATCATTTAATAATCAAATATTTGTTTAAAAGCAGATAATGAACCAAAAAACAATGGACCCATTACTTCATAGTGTTTTACATTATCATCATCAACAGATGTGTGCGCATGAATACGTCGAGCACTTTCCCATGCAAAAGCCAAAGCAGATATAATAACACCAATAATAACAGCTATCGCCAAATTATGGAAAATAACGGTCACTGCAGCCACAGTAATCATTACTACTACATCAGTGATTGGTACATTTTTAATTATTCTTAAAGAAGCCCATTCAAAAGTCCCAATGGCCACCATGAACATCAATCCCACTAATGCAGCCATTGGTATTTTTTCCACCAAGGATGATCCAAATAAAATGATTAACAGTAATCCTAATGCGGCCACGATTCCAGAAATACGATTCCTAACACCAGAATTAACATTAATTATACTCTGGCCGATCATAGCACAACCACCCATGCCTCCAAAGAATCCGCAAACAGTGTTAGCAACTCCTTGAGCTACACTTTCCTTATTTCCTCTTCCCCTGGTTTCAGTCATCTCATCAATAACATTCAAGGTCAGTAAACTTTCAATTAGTCCTACATGGCCATTATAATAGCATAAGGCAAAATTATATAGAAAGTTTCCAAATTTAATGGAACCATTGTATATGAAATGATGGAAGTCCCCCTGCAATTGATGCTAAATCACCCACAGTTTTGGTGGGAATTTGTAAACCTATAGTAATGGCTGAAACAGCCACAATAGCTGTTAAGGATCCGGGTATCGCTTTGGTAAATTTGGGCAGGAAATGGATTATAAACATGGTTAAGGCAACAAAACCTAACATTATCCAAAGTACCGGGCCACTTAACCAGCTACCAGTAGCAGTTTGAAACTGGGAAAACTGGGAAGTAAAAATGACTATGGCCAGACCATTCAAAAATCCAAACATCGCCGCATGAGGTACCAGGCGAATGAATTTTCCCAGCTTTAAAAATCCATGCCCATTTGGATTATTCCCATTAATACTACGGCTGCAAAAAGATATTCCACACCATGTCTTGATACTAAAGCAACAATTACTACTGCTATGGCCCCTGTAGCACCAGATATCATTCCTGACCTACCACCAATAATAGATGTAATTAAACCAATTATAAAAGCTGAATAAAACCCAACCAATGGCTTACATTAGCAATTATAGAAAAAGCAATAGCTTCTGGTATTAAGGCCAAAGCTACAGTAGAGCCTGATAAAAATTCATTTTTTGCATTCAAATTATTTAATTTACTTTTTATTTTACTTATCAAAGACATTATAATAACCTTTCCATCGATATACATTGTTATAATAAACTAAAGAATATTTCTGGAATAATAATAAGATTAATGGAGAATTAATTGATTTAAAACCATTAAATTAATTATTAAAATAGAATGATTCCATTATTTACTTTTATTTTTTTTATATTTTCAACTGTTCTTCAATATGATAGTGAAGTGATGCCCCATAGTTTTGTAGCACTATTTTAGATTTTAAGGGCATAGGATGATTAAAAAATTAGTAATATTTTAATTTCGAATATGAATTTATATCAATTCTCAAATGAATATTTTGATACTAATGATAATTTAAAATTTTTATAATAAATGGAAGTCCATTTTAAATAAAAATCTGTTAAAAATTTAAAAATAAATATAAACGAAAATCTAAACAATCTACGAGAATAAATAGATAATTTCAATATAAAAATAGCATTATTTAAAGTTATTGGAATGGTGGATATATTAATATAATAATAATATTTTTTAATGCAATTTGATATTAAATCATCCACAATTATTTTTCCAATATCACTAAAAATATATGAAATTAAGTTCATATAATTAATTAGAATTATGTCTTCCCCTGAAACAAAAAATAATAAAGTACCCATTTACTCGTTTAAAAGCGGGAAATTAGAAATGGTAGAAAAAATCCAGAAAACTGACCAGGAATGGCAATCTATTCTGGATAAGCAAGAGTATGAAGTATCACGAAAAAAAGGAACCGAATTAGCCTTTACTGGCAAATATCACGACTGTCATCAGGATGGTATTTATAAATGTGTATGTTGTCATACTGATTTATTTGACTCAAAAACCAAATTTGAGTCAGGAACGGGATGGCCCAGTTTTTGGGAGCCTGTTGCTCCTGAAAATATTAAATTTATAACAGACCGCAGTCTTTTTATGCAAAGAACCGAGGTTCTCTGTGCCCGATGCGAAGCCCATCTTGGACATGTCTTTGATGATGGACCTCAACCTACTTATAAGAGATACTGTATGAATTCTGCTTCATTGAAATTTATACCCAGAGAAAAGCTTTAATATTCTTTCTATGGAAAATTTAATATATTTTAATAAGTAAAGAAATTCAGGTTTATTATCATGATAAGAAGTAAAAATGCTTATCTTAAAAAATTAACAGCCCATATGAAAATGAAATCAATTAAAGTGGGGCAGGAACTAGACGGAAGTACTCCACCATCAGTTTTCATTGGTAGCTGGAATTATCCCAAGGTATATGCTGGACCCATGATGGTTCCCCAACAAGGTGATACCGCCATAATGGATTCTCCAGAATCATGGATTCCCGGTCAAAAAAGCCAAGAAGATATTATAGGATATCGTTTATCTCTGGTAAGGGGAAAACAGAGTATAAGCATTACCGATATCAACAATTCTTTCATTGAAAAACTCCAAGAGATTTCACTTGCCTCAACATCCATTGACAGCGAGGCAACCTTCACTAAACGACCCAGAGGCCTTTCTTTCAGCGAAGAAACCACCCCACACGGACCAAGCGCTCTTATTGAAAAATTTGATATAGATACTGTTAAATGGGACCGAGAACTGGAAAAAGTGTATTATGATAATGATTTACGTGCCAGAGAAGCTCTAATAGACCTACATCAAAAAGGTGTACCTTTTTCTAATGTACAGAAGGCTTTTTCAGTAGGGGCCATTGGAACCGGTAAAAGACGGAAGTTAGTGCCAACTCGCTGGTCCATAACCGCTTGTGATAGTACATTGGCCGATACATTGCTAAAAAAGGTTAGAAATTATCCACTTCTAGAAACTTACAGGGTTTATGAATTTTCCAGCCTCAACAATTATTATGCTGTTATTTTAACACCCACAGAATGGCAATATGAATGGATGGAAGCATTTATAAAAGTTCTTGGTAAAGAAGAGCTAATATTCTCAGATTATGAAACCAATGCAGGTAAAAAAGAGTATTCCAGAGTTGGTGGTTGTTATTATACTTGTAAAATGGGTTTACTGGATGCTATGGATAAAGAAAAAAAACAGGCAGGTGCTATTGTTTTAAGGGAAGCTTATTCAGGTTATGTGCCACTAGGAGTTTTCAATGTTAGAGAAAACATCAAATATGCTATGGAACAAGAATATAGTGAATTTGAGGACCTTAAAACTTCTCTGGATTATGTGGAAACTAAGTTAAAAATTCCTTTAAGTAAGTTTGTTAAAAAAAGTGATCTCCTGCAAGATCTCTTAAAATCTAGACAAACTACATTGGATTTTTTTAAAAAACACTTACCAAAATAAATCATTTTAATTATAACGCAAAAGACCATTTTATAATAATTATTTATTAAGCATTAAAGGAATGATATCATTGAATTTACATTTTAAACATCTATCCATAGAATCTCAACATGCCATGGCTAATGCAGCCAGTAATCCTTTCCAGGGGCGCGGTATGGCTCCAGAAATTAAAAATTCAGAAGAGGATGTTAAAAAAATAACCGGGCATAAATATGCAAAAATGGTTAATAGTGGTAATTCCGCCATTATGGTAGCCATTAATTCCATTAAAGGATCCCTTCTTTTGCCAGATCAAGGGGGATGGAATGGTGTTAAAAAAATTGCTGATATTTTAAATACACCGACCCATTACATTCCCACAGAAAAAGGTGTTATTTACCCGGATTTACTGGAAGAATACTTGACAAAAGTATCTTTTAAACCTTCTGCTCTTTTTATTACAAGTTTTGCTGGATACACCGCAGAACAACCAGTTAAAGACCTATACGATATTTGTCATAACCATAATATCCTGTTGGTAGAAGATGCCTCAGGAAGTGTGGGAGATTCTGAAAAAAAAATATGTAATGGAACCCATGCCCATGTGATTTTAGCATCTACTGGTTCTCCGAAAATTGTTAATGTTGGAAATGGTGGTTTTATTTCCACTAATAAAAAAGAGATTCTTGATAAATCTGCATTTCTATTGAAAATGTTACGAGCAGATGCTGTGACCTGTGCCGGGATAAGTGAAGAGCTTAAACACGCACCCAGAAATTTAATTAAAACTATTAATGCCTGTAATTATCTGAAAAATAAAATTCCAAGCATTATTCATAAAGAAAAAAGGGGCATAAATGTGATTTTACCCTCATCCGACCCAAAAACCCATTCTAGAATACTTCGGGAGAAAATAAAGGTGGATGGTCGAAGTATCATCACCACTTGTCCATTATATGATAGAGTTATGGAAAATGCAATATGTATAGAAATCAAGAATCTTGACACCTCATCTTTAACGCAAGAGAACTTATCGCAAATAAAAGAAGATGTCACAACTGCCCTATTTTAAGAGAGTTGTAAAGATTTATTCATGCATCCAGAATTAAAAGAGTGGTTCTTTCAAGAAGAGTGTATAGTAATCCCTTATCCATATCAATTTCTTCATTTTTAATTCCATATATGTCTTTTAAAATTGCATCATCAGGTTCCAGAACAGTATCATCTTTTAAAAAAATATTGTTCAATTCATTTTCCGCAATTCCCATATCAGAATCCTGATTGAATTCTACTATCACCGCACATATCTCCGTAAGCCCCTCTTTAAGGCCTAAAATTTTTATAGCCTTGGAAATCTGTCTTTGTGCGGAGACCCTAACACATATCTCCATTCCAAGATCATTAGAAATATTATTTTTTCGTTTAAACGCATTTAGGGCATGAATGGTAGCATGTAAAAGATGTTTCTTTCCAGCTACTCCCCGAGCATCCATTAGCTGAACCACACATCGAGAATCTTTACTTAATTTATTTATCAAGGTTATGGTGGCCATAACATCAGTAATATTTGATTTAAACCCCATAATTTTAATTGGAGGAATATTTTCATTTAGAACCATTAAATCACATACATTGAAAATTGGATATAAAAAATAATTTTTTTAAAAAGTAATATTTATTTAAGTGATTCCATCTCCTTTTTGTCTAACAAAAGCCGATTTACACCACTTAAATAAGCTTCCACACTGGCCATTATAATATCTGGCTCAGTACTACGGGCACTAATAATTCTATCTTCATGTCGAAGCTTAACTACCACATCAATCAGAGCATCAGTACCGCCGGTAATAGCATCTACATGGTATTCCATTAGTTCAATGTCTGCAAAGTCAGATATACTCTTTTTAATAGCCACAATAGCCGCATCTACAGGCCCTATTCCAACACCGGCCTCTAGAACATCCTTATCATCGATTTTTAGTTTAACTGAAGCAGTAGGTATCACCTTATTACCAGA
>JAUXXK010000238.1 GCA_030681145.1 Methanobacteriaceae archaeon
TCTGGGTGGAGATGGATACTGTTTGGAAGACTTTTTTGGCAGCGGAATGTTTGATGAATAATAACCTAAAAAACCCTCAATTTTTATAGCGTAATCCCTTTTTTATCACATTATTTTTTGGTGAGTTTTATGGCTAAGAGATTAGATAGATAGCTATGGATAGTGCTATCAAAGCCGAAGCCATGATCAACAATTTATGAATTAAATATTATTTTTAGATACTATATACAAACAAAATTTTAATTTTCCTTAAATTATCACTTAATTATACGAATTATGGGTATAATGGCATCAATAATACAAGAATTTAATATAAATTAAAAACATATAAATAAAAAGAAAACCAGTACTTGGATTTAAAATCCAAGACAATAAAAATAGTTAAAGTCTAATTGGAGAATAAAAACCCAATTTAAGAACCTGAAACTTTTTTTAGATGATTTCAACAATCTTTATATTATTAATATTAATTGTAAAAGGAGGTGAAATACATGTTGAAAACAATAAATCCCTATTTTAACTCTAAAATAATTCTTATAATCAGTTTACTCGTATTAATATCTTTAACCAGTTTATCTACATCTAATGCAGCATCCCAATTATATGTAAATGGAGATGACGGTGATGATATCTGGGATGGGACCACACCCACATACACCACTGGAACAACCGGGCCTATGAAAACCATACAAAAAGCCATAGATTCGGTAGAAAACAATGGGATAGTTAATGTGGCAGATGGGACCTACAAAGAACACCTAGAAATAAATAAAAATGTGAGCCTAAAAGGTGAAAGCAAAGAGAAAACTATAATCGATGGAACTAACAGCGGACGGCCATTTTACATAAACAGTACTACAATTGTTACCATAAACAACTTCACAATTAAAAATGGGCAAAAAAGATATGGTGGGGGAATATTAAATCTCGGTACACTAACCATCAATAATTGTGATATAAAAGAAAACTCCGCTACAGCTACAGACATAGGTGATGATACATATGCCAGTGCAAATTCTTATGGTGGGGGAATATTAAATCAAGGTACATTAACTATCAAAAACAGCCAAATACAATACAACACCGCCACGACTACATCTATAGCAACCGGTCAAAATTCGTATGCGTATGCTGGTGTTTATGGTGGAGGGATATACAATGCAGGTACCTTAAATATCACCAACAGCCAAATACAATACAACACCGCCACAGGTACATCTATAGCTACTGGTGAAAATGCTTATGCCGGTGTAAGTGATTATGGTGGGGGAATATACAATGATGGTACTTTAGCTATCATAAACAGCCAAATAGAAAATAATCATGCCATCGCCACAGCTACATATACTGGTGAAGGTTCAAGTGGTTATCCTCATGCTAATGGTGGAGGAATATCCAATTGGAATACTTTAACCATCAAAAATAGTCAAATCCAATACAACACGGCCACATCTAAATCAAGTTCTTTTGCATATGCAAATGGTGGTGGAATATCCAATTGGGGTGGTATTTTAAAGATTTACGAGAGTACCCTCAGAAACAACAGTGCAATAGCCAATGGAGCTGAAGCATATTCTTATGGTGGTGCAATAATTAATATAATATCACTGAAAGGCGAAGAGAAAACTATTGAAACAGATGATACCATTTATATTATTGGTTGTAACATCTTAAATAACGCCGCTAGAGAAGGAGGAGCAATATATAACGTTAATGATAATGTGGTTGCTAATTTTAATAGAATAATTGGTAACACCCCTAATGCTATAGTAAATATTCCTCCTAAAAATAGTGCTAGTAATTTTGATGCAAGATATAATTGGTGGGGTTCTAATAATCCAAATTTCACCAGTCTAATCAACGGATCAGGAGTAGATTACAATCCTTGGTTGATAATGAAATTCACTGCAACTCCAACGGTAATCACACAAGGTGGAACTTCTACCTTGACTGCAGATTTCAGATACGACTCAAATGGCATATTCCATGATCCCTCTTATGGGCACCTTCCTGACGGCACTCCAGTTACTTTCACAACTTCCTTGGGAGAAGTGGGCAGTAGTTCTGTTGTTAAATATACAATAAATGGAGTTGCTATTGGAACTCTTAGGGCCACAGAATCAGGAACCGGAATAATAACCTCCAGAATCGATGATCAAATATTAAGTACTAATATCATCATTAACTCCACACCTACACCAACACCAGATCCTGCACCTACAGTTCACGGTCAAACTGTTCCTATGCAACGAACTGGTCTTCCAGTAGGTTTACTGGCAATAGCCATCTTAATGGTTTTAGGCGGAATAGTATCTACTAAAAAATAAAATTTTTCTTTTTTTCTTTTTTTGTCTCAGGATATTACATATTACAAAAAAAAGAGTATAATCTAACTTTTAATTTTTAAATTAGAGTATTATTTAATTTTTAATAATTTAACTATCCATTTTTCTATTTCAATTAAGAAGAAACCAGGAAGGGCAAATAGTATGATTAATGTCCACCATTCTATGGGTATGGCTGTGGTTCGAAATATGATTTCTAACGGTTGGAAGTATATAACCATTAGAAGAGATGCTAATATGGATGTTATTCCCAATATAACCCATTTATTGGAAAAAGGACTAAAGGTAAATGCAGAGTCATATATTGATCTGGCAGTAATCAAATAAAATACATGGACCAGTATAACTGTAGCAAAAGCAGCTGTTTGGGCTTGATTAATTAATAATTCATTTAAGGGGTTAAGGCCGGGCATTCCAAATATGTAAAATATGGATAACCCCCCAAAGGCCATGGCCAGAGACACAATCCCTACTTTTCTTAAGAATAATCCGTTAACAATCTGTTCTTTGGGGTCTCTTGGAGGATATTTAAGTAACCCTTGTTCTTTAGGTTCCTTAATTAATGGAAGGGCTAAAAATAATGAGTCAAAAAGATTTATCCATAGAATTTGTACGGGTTCTAATGGTAATGTTACAAAGAATAGAGGTATAACTGGTGTTAATAGTACTGAGCTCAGGATTATCAGGCCTTGTCCTCCGTTAGCTGCCAGTGCATAGAGTATAACCTTTCGTATGTTTTCAAAGATATGTCTTCCTTCTTCTATGGCGTTTACTATACTAGCAAAATTATCATCAGCTAAAATCATATCGGCTGCTTCTTTACTCACATCCGTCCCGGTTATTCCCATAGCTATACCTATATCTGCAGCTTTTAATGCTGGAGCGTCGTTAACCCCGTCTCCTGTTACTGCCACGATTTCGCCCTTTTTTTGTAGTTGGGT
>JAUXXK010000239.1 GCA_030681145.1 Methanobacteriaceae archaeon
TTTGTAGTTTCAGATTATTTTCTAAAATATGTTCTACGAAATAATCTGAAAAAGAATCAAGTTTATCAAAATGAATATTAACATTATGGTTTGATTTTTTAGACATCAAAGCTGGTAGCTTTATTCTTGATTTGATAATCAAACCATATGCAGCATAATAGTAATATTTTATCATGAAAACAGTATTATATAAATGTTATTAACATTCTTTAAATAATATATAATAATTGAAAAATATAAAAAAAATATTATTAGAAATCGAATCTGCTATTTTCAGAATCAATATCACCTGAACCCATTGTGAGTTGTTCTATTTTTCCATGCTCTATAAGTTTTGGTTTATTATAAGATAATTTTTTTTCTTTCATTGAAATCACTAGAGTATATAATATTTATATATTAATTGTATTTATTTAAATACTTTATCCATTTTTCAAAAATCAATGCCTTCCATATTTGATATGTATGTATATATGCAATAATGTCGTTTTGTTGATATTTCTCATATACTAATTTAATGGATTTTAAATCAATATAATTAGCAATTTCTTTATTTGAAGAGCAAACCAGCTTTTCTACTTCTGTTTTTTTAGATTTAATATTCAAATTAAGATAATGGATGAAAGTTCCTTTCCCTACTCTCCATTGAATTTCATTTGGAAGAATATTTTTCATTGATGCTCTTTGAATATATCTATTCCAACCTGATCTGAGTTTCATCTCAGTTGGAATAGAATAACAAAATTCTATTAGTCTTATATCGAAATAGGGGAATCTGGATTCTAGATTAAAATGTGAATCCATTTTATTTATCATTTCAAAAGTTTCTTGTTCTGGGATTTTGAATATGGCATTATAGTGGGTCTTTTTAGCTTCCAGAGATTTTTTTTTGGGTTGCCAAGTATTATAAGTCATATTTACTTTATTTTTCGTTTTGTTTTCAAATTCTTTATTAATAAAATTCAGTGGCTCTGCAAATAAAATCAAGCTTTCTTTTGAAAATTTGTTTTGAAATTTATACCATATTGGATTCAATAATATTTTTATCTTTTCAGGAATTAGTGGAAAAATAACTTTTGTAAGAAATTCATTGAAAATAGAATTATTAGAAGATTGAATTTCTTTAAATAATTTTTTAAATTTTAAATTATATAATAATTCAATATAGTAACCTGAACCATTTGATACTATAAAATCCCCACCATTTCCGCTTAAATGGATCCTAATATTTTTGGACT
>JAUXXK010000241.1 GCA_030681145.1 Methanobacteriaceae archaeon
AAAAAACAGGTATATTTAAACTATTTAACCATATTACAGATTTACACAGTTATCTGATAGGATTAGAATCAGGAATAGATACTAATGCTAGAAAAAACAGAAGTGGGCAGATTTTTAAAAAATTAATTGAAGATATTATAAATTCTAATCTTAAAAATTATACTAATTATACAATCAGTAAAAAAAAATATATTTCTGATTTAAATTTAAAGACTAATTTTGATTTTATAATAATTGACAAAGATAATACTCCAAAAATTGCTATAAAGTGTAATTTTTATAATTCACCAGGGAGTAAAGCAAAATCAGTTTCTAATTCATATTTAGAATCCCAAAAAATACTTAAAAATAATGATATCAAATTTATTTGGATTACTGATGGATACAATTGGAAAAAAATGGAATCATTAATAATAGATTCATCTAGAGATATGGATTTTGTTTTAAACTATAATTTACTAGATGAAAATCTCGATAAAATATTTTCGTATATTTTACAGCAGAATTCCATATGGAGGATTAATTAATTGGCGCTTAAAGACTTAGATATCAAATTCGCCTATGATTCTGATGAAGATGATATTTTAAATGAATTCTACATCCCAATATTATCCACATCCATCAAATATTTTAGATTAAGCGGGTTTTTCACATCTAAAACACTTGCAATAGCAGCAAGAGGAATGGAAGAATTCATTAAAAATAAGGGCAAAATGGAACTAATATGCAGTGCCAAATTAAATGAAGAAGACATAGAAATGATTAAAAAAGCACATGCAAATCCCCTTAAAATTATAGAAGAATCAATGATTAAAGAATTAAATGACATTCAAAATGAATTTGAAAAAGACCATGTGAGTGCATTAGGATGGATGATTGTGCATGGGCAACTAAAAATAAAAATAGCGCTTGTTCATGATAAAGATGAAAAACCCATACTAGGACTATTCCATCAAAAAATAGGGATATTCACAGATAAAGAAGGAAATATGATATCGTTCAGTGGATCTGATAACGAAACTGGTCCGGGTCTAACTGATAATATAGAAGAATTTAAGGTATTTAAAAGCTGGGAAGAAGGAACTTTTCATTTTGTTCAATCAGACAGAGAAACTTTCGAAAAATTTTGGACAAATAGTGGTACAAGAACTAAAATATTTGATTTACCAGAAGCTATAGAAAAAAAACTCATGGAAAAATCTCCTAAAAACATTAATAGTTTATATTTATCTCAACATTACAATAAAAATGATAATTCAGATTCTAAAATAATATTATTCAAGCATCAAAAAGAAGCCATAAAATCGTGGTTTGATCACAATAATAAAGGCATTTTCAATATGGCTACAGGAACTGGAAAAACTTTTACTGCCTTAGGCTGTTTGAAGAAACTTACAAAAGAAAAAAACAATTTTTTAACGGTGATTGCTTGCCCCCAAAGCCATCTCATAACACAATGGGAGAAAGATGTTAAAAAATGCATTACTCATGATACATTAATCACAGGGAGTACAAATTATCACTGGCGAAATGAGTTAAAAGAGTTAATAAAATTATTAAATTATGATATCATCAAATTTCCTGTTGTATTAACAACCCATAGAACATTAGCTTCAAATGACTTTATAAACAGATTAAAAAAGTTTAATGGAGATATACTACTTATTGTTGATGAAATGCATGGAATTGGCTCAGCTGAGAATAGATTTGCTTTAATAGACGATTATAAATATAGGTTAGGATTAAGTGCAACTCCAGAACGTTGGTATGATGATGAAGGAACCGAAATTATAAATAATTATTTTGGAGGCCGTATTTATTCATTTGATATGGGTATGGCAATTGAAAAAGGTTACCTGAGCCCATATATTTATAAACCCATCTTTGTTGATTTAGATGAAGATGAACTAGAAGAATATTTAGAACTAACAAACCAAATAGCTAGATTAGTTTCCAAAAAAAATCATGACGAAAAGAAATTAACGCTTCTATCCAATAAAAGACAATCAGTTATTAATAATGCAGAAGAAAAATATTTCGCTCTAAAAAAACTTCTTGACAAAAATAAAGGCATTAAAGATTTATTAGTTTATTGTTCACCTCAACAGATATCTAAAGTTCAGAAAATT
>JAUXXK010000268.1 GCA_030681145.1 Methanobacteriaceae archaeon
GTAAAATTTAAGAAAGTTAAAATTTTATTTGGCGAAGAAAACACCCCCGTAGAATTATACAAAGAAATAAACGGCAAAGTATGTTCTGAATGTACAAAAACAGCCATTCCCACTATTTACATAACATATTCCGGTGGAGACGACCTTTTAGTACTGGGACCATACGATGACATTATCCAATTTTCCCAACGTTTACGAGATGAATTTAAAGATTGGACTTGTAACAATAAAGAAATTAATATTTCTGGAGGTATATTCTTAGGTGGACCAAAGTTCCCTGCTGAAAGAGGGGTAAAATTTGCAGATGATTCATTGGAAACATCTAAAAATTGTGGAAAGGACATGTTAACTTTATTTAATGAAACTGTACGTTGGAACACTGCCGGGATTTTTAAAGGTTTTGATGAGATTTTAAATTATTCAATTAAATTGGAGAATCTACTTAGAGAAGGAAAAATCTCCAAGAACATGGTTTATTCTATGATGGTGATGTGGCAGAATACATTTACTTCGCTAGATAAACACCCAGCACGTAATGAGCTCGAATGGAATAAACAAAATAAGATTAGGTTAGAAAGAAAAAGATACGTTCCACAGTTTAAATACAAGTTAAGAACTGTTAAAAATAGGGATGTGCGAGAAGAACTGGATAAAGAAGGTTTAAAATTTATACCATGGATTAAAATTCCTGCTTCATGGGTTAGTTTGAGATCGAGGTGAAAAAATGGCATATGGACATCGTAGGCATAATCAGGGTAATCCTGAAGAAATAAAAAAAGTTATTGAAAGAATTAATGATGTGGAACAGCTAAAAGAGATAAATCCTAAGGAATACGCTGATGAAGAAGGATACGCGGATAAAATAGCTAATAATAGTCAATTAGACACTACTCAGCTTAGAAAATTTTTCGGAGCTATTAGAGAAATTGAAAAAGAAGAAAAGTGGTCTGATATGGAAACTGACTTTTATCTTTTAAAACCTAAACTGGCCTATGCTGCAGGAAGAGACCTTATTAAAAAACCATTCTATCAATTCATGATGGCTTGTATGAGAAAAGTAGATGTGGGAACTGAGGAAGAAAAAGTGGAAAATTTTAAGGTCATGGTGAATTTTTTAGAAGCTGTAGTGGCTTATCACAAGTTTTACAATACAAGGTAAGGTGAAACAATGTTCAAAGAAAATTATATAATTAAAGGGGAAATCGTATGCGAAACGGGTCTGCATATTGGTGGTGCGAAAGAATCCATTGAGATCGGTGGAATAGATAATATTGTAATGCGAGACTCCATATCAAAACTGCCTTACATACCCGGATCTTCTATTAAGGGGAAAATGAGATCACTCATGGAAATAAATAATTCTGAATCAAGTTCTAATCTCATTAAAAACCGTGGAAATCCGTGCAAATGTGGTAAATGTTTACCTTGTCACATTTTTGGTAACTCTGCTGATGAAGTAACTGATGGACAATTAAAAGGACCCACCAGGATAATTGTGCGAGATTCATTCCCCACAGAAGATACCTTGGAAAAATGGAGCGAAACTGATGATGTAGTTGGTGGAGCAGAGTTAAAATACGAAAATACATTAAATAGGATAACCTCTGAAGCGAAACCAAGGAATCAAGAACGTGTTCCTAAAGATTCCCGTTTCAACATGGAAATAGTATTCAGCATATTAGATGAAGACGACCCCAAAAACTTAAATGGAGTTTTTGAATCATTAATGCTATTAGAAGATAACTATATTGGTGGAAGTGGAACACGAGGATACGGTAAAGTTAAATTTGAAAATATATCTCTTATTAAAAGGTCTAAAGATTATTATAAAGGGATTTCTAATGAGGAAATCGTAAAAGAAACATCAGATGTTAAAGAAATACTGAAATCATTGAGTGAGTAAAATGCTGGTTTATATCAGGCCAAAGTCGAAGTTTCCACCTTTACACTCGGATACGATTTTTGGAGCAATAATTTATTCAATAAGCCAGATTTACCCGGAGAAACTGGATAAAATAATATCCCAGTTCACAGAAAACACCTTAAAACCACCATTTATGGTTTCTTCTGCTTTTCCATTTATTGATTCCACAGAAGGACCTGTGAAGTTTTTTCCTCGAATAATTGACCAACCAGTGAAATCCAATCCAGAAATGATGAAGAAATTCAAAAAAGTGGAGTTCATTCAGGAAGAAATATTTCAGAAATGGGTCTCAGGTAAATTTAATGAAGGTGACATAATTGGAAAATTGGGAGAATATGTTCTGGAAGACAATTTGCTTCTTAGTCAAGAAATTTCATCCAGTTTTGGTAGAAAGCCCATAATAGAACCTAAAAATAGTATAAATAGGTTGAACGGTGGATCAGAGAATATATTCTATGCTATGGGTGATAATTACCATAATATGGGTCTTTTCTTCATGGTGAAAATA
>JAUXXK010000270.1 GCA_030681145.1 Methanobacteriaceae archaeon
TTTGATAAATATGACCATGATATCCAACTGGTAGGTAATTTCAATAAATTAAATGCTGGAGCTGCCCAGGCCGCTGCCCAGGCCTTGGATATTGATGAATCCATAATTGAAAATTCATTAAGGGAATTTGATGGAATTGAAGGCCGTATCAAATCATATTATATTAATGAATGCGAAATATTTGCTGGTAAAACCGATAATGCACATGCCACAGCAGCGGTACTGGAAGAGCGTGAATTTCAGGCAATTTTTTTAGGAACACCTAGAAAAGATGAGCCCTGGAGATTAGAAATACTGGATGAGGTATCTAAAACCCAACCAGATGTCTTAGTCCTTTTTCCAGGACTGGAAAACACGATTAATCAAGCACGGGATCGCTTGCAGTGCCTGGATTTTAAAGGAAAAATATTAACGATTGATGATATGGATAAATTACTGGAAATGATTATGGAAATGACTGAAAAATACGAATACATTTTCATTGGTGGAAATGGCCAGCAAAAAATTTTGGAAATACAAAAAAAAATTGATATATTGGCTAAAGGTTGATCAAATTGATTAAAAACAAAAAAATTCTTGTGGTGGGTGCTGGAAATGCCGGACGCCCAGTAGCTAACCTTTTCAATTATCTAGGTAATCAGGTTAGAGTAACTGATCAAAAAGAATATAATTCACTCCCTAAAAAAGCCAAAAATAAAATTAAAAAACTAGAAAAGCAGGGTGTGGAATTTGAACTGGGAACCCATATTTTCTCCAGTGTCCTATGGGCCGATGCCATATTTGTATCACCCAACATACCGGAAAATGCAGATATAAGGAAATTTATTCAAAAATCACGGGATAAAAAAAATTTTCAGGAAATCAGCACATCAGATATTGGTGAAATACTAAACAAGCTTATAAGTCTGCCTATGGTAGGCATAGCAGGAACAGATGGTAAAACCACCACTACCAATATGATTAACCATGTTTTAGAATCAGATACATTTAAAACACTTGTTTTTTCATCATTACAAGATTCACTGGTAATTGAGGGATTGGTGGATATGGTGGTGAGTGGAGAAAATAAAAGCAAGGATTTTGCCATATTTGAATTACCACATGGAACTATTCGCTTGGCCCGGGGCCTTGAACTATGTACTGGAGTTTTAACCAACCTCACCCCGGATCACATGGATGAGTTTAAGGATTACGAAGATTATATTGATCGAAACTTTTCCATTAAGGATTTAATCCATCCTTTAGGAGTTCTAGTAGTTAATGGCGATGACCCAATTATAAGCAACCTTTTAAATGAAATTGATAATGAAGTGATTCTTTATGGAATGGGAAATCCTCAGAACATAGAATTTGAGGGTGAAACCTTCACTGCAGCTGATATTAATCTTAATATAACAGCTCTTGATTTAAAAATGAGGGGGCTTAATGGTTCATCTTTTAAAGTGGTTTCATCTGGCATTGCCACCGCAGTATGTGCCAATTGTGGAAAAGTCATCTGCTCTTGTGGTAATTTCCAAAGGAAGATATTAGATGAGTTTAATTTAACATTAAATCTACAAGTTCCTGGATTATTTAATATTGAAAATGCATTATCTACCATAGCCATTGCTTTAGTCCTGGGCTTTGATATTAATTATATTAAAGAAAAACTGGAATCATTTACTGGAATAGAGGGTCGCTTTGAAAAAATAGATATATTTAATGGCGTTAATATATTCATGGACGCAGCCCATAATCCCGAGAGTATGGAAAAATTATTTGAAGGCCTTAAATTATCTGGAAGGTTGATAATAAGTCTAGACAATCCAGACACACTCACAGTCAGGGATAAATTTAAAATAGGTGGAGTTATAGGTAAAAATTCCGATGTGGTTATTGTTAGTGGGAAAAATGAAACCACCGAAGTTATTGATTCCAACGCAGCCGAGGAAGTGGCTTTAGGTGCCCAGGGCACTGAAACATACTTGACTGAAAATGTCACCCAATCTATAACAAAAGCTCTGGAAATTTCATCGGAAGGTGACACCATACTCCATATCGGACCCGGTGTGGTTAATGCCTATCAAAATGTTAAAGATGATATTTTAAATGCCATCTCCCAGTTTAACGATGCTAATGGTAAAGTAGTAGTGATGGGTGGTTGTGGGACTGTTGGCAGCCTCATGGCCCGTATACTAAAGCAAAACGGGTTTGATGTGACTATTTCTGATTTGGCAATAGAAACTCACCTTCATGAAATTTTTACCATTGAAGGAATTAAATTGGATTTAGGGGGACACAGTAATGATGTACTGGCCCAGGCCGATACGTTGGTTCTGGCCCCCAGTTTAAAAAACAATGCAAAACTCAGGGATTATATAAAAGACATAACTGATGCGGAAATCATAAGCGTAGATGAAATATTAACTTTATTTAATGTTCAAAAACCTGTAGTGGGCATTACCGGAACCAACGGCAAAACCACCACCACTAATATCTTGAAAAATATTTTTAAAATCGCGGGATTAAATGTACCTGAACATTACATGGATATACAAGGAAATACTGAACTTATCCCTGCTTTACAGTCGCGACTGAAAGGTGATGTGGCTGTAGTAGAGATAGGAACATTTGGACGGCCTAACGAAATACGAAATTCTGCCCTCAATTGTGAGGTTACTGTAGGAGTTATAACCAATATCTCCAGAGACCATATAGGCCCGGAACATAATTTTAATGATTACATCAAATGCAAAAAAGAAATGGTTGAAGTGGCAGATTTGCTGATTTTGAATGCAGATGATCCATTAGTAGCCCACTTTTCAGAGGATCTTCTTCCAGATAACGTCGTATTTTATGGAATTAAAGACATGGATGATAATGCTAACTCTTTTCCTGAAGAAAGAGAATGCCCTTCATGTGATTACCTCCTGGAATACAATCAACATTACCTGGGGCACATGGGAGATTATAAATGTATTTGCAATTATAAAAGACCAGAACTTGATGTAATAGCATCCCAAGTTAATGAAAACTCATTTAAGCTCATAATTGGATCTCATAGCTCCATTGTACAACTTAAAAATTGTGGGATTTGTAATGTCTATAATTCCTTGGCAGCTGCCTCGGCTGCTCTGGTTATGGGATTGGACTTTGAAGATATTGTACTTGGAATTGAACAGTTTCAAGGAGTAGAG
>JAUXXK010000271.1 GCA_030681145.1 Methanobacteriaceae archaeon
TATCTGCCATTGCTGCAGAAACATATCTTAAACGGGCAGAACTACCTCCTAAACTTTCCCAATTTATGGCAAAGTCTATTGGAGCTTTTTCAGCATCGTTTTCTAATTTTTTACCAGTAGATTGGAGCGTTAGCCATCTGGCGGTGTCTTTAGAAACATTCAGTTCGTCTGCAATTTCTCCAGTAGTAAAACCGCTGCTTCTTAATTCTTGAGCTTTTTTTATAAGTTCCTGATTCATTTCACTCACCATGGCCCCAATTGTTTTTTAAATAATCTATATAATTAAATATTTTTAAAAAATAAACTATTTTATAATAAATTAACTTTAATATTAATCTCCATTCAATTTTACTGGAGCGTGTTCTCTTGATGATTTCATGGCAGCCAGAACTGTTCGAAGCGCATAAATCCCATCTTCTCCAGTGATTTCAGGTTCTTCATCATTAACAATGGATTTAAGAAATGATCTTATTTCTTCTTTAAGTGGTTCTTCATGGTTAATTTTTACATCCTGGGCGAATTTTCCATAAACATCTATACTTTGATCAATATAATCAACAGATATTATGCCATCAGTTCCAGTTATTTCCAGTTCTCTTCTTTTATAAGGTGTTAACCAGTTTACTTCTAAAATACCGGTTATTCCACTATCAAATTTAGTCATAATTTCAGCATGATCTTCAAATTCACATTTCTCAAGTATACTTCCCATGGTAGCGTAAACTTCAGCTACAGGTTCGCTAAACAAGTAGTACATAACATCAAGATCGTGAATAGCTAAATCAATAGTTACTCCAACATCTTTAATTCGGGGAGGAAATGGCCCAACTCTCTTTGCAGAAGCAGAAACTACATCTCCAATAACATCATTTTCAATTAGTTCTTTTGCTTTTTGTATAGCAGGATTAAATCTTTCGACATGCCCAGTACCCAGTTTAACGCCTTTTTTCTTAGCAGCACTAACCATCTCTTTAGCTTCATTGAGGGTAAAAGCAATTGGTTTTTCTACTAAAACATGTTTTCCATGATCTATTGCATCCATTACCACATTATAATGGTGTGTTGTTGGAACACAAACACTTACTACTTCTATTTCAGGCATTTCCAGAATATTTTCATAATCAACAAAACCTTGAGCATCATATTTTTTTGATACTTTAGCAAGGGTTCCTTTAGTAATATCGGAGATTGCCATTAAATTAGCTTCTTCAAGACGATAATAAACTCTAGCATGGTTATATCCCATAGCACCTACGCCTATTACGCCTACATTAACTTTATTCAAATATAATCCTCCATATGTTTCGCTGCATTTTTACCTAATTGTTTGGCTTCTTTAATTGATCCTGTTAAGCTGACTTTGGAAAGAATTTTTCCGTCTTTAGAAAGAAGAACTGCATAAATATCTAATTTATCATTATTTTTTCGTGCGAGGGTTCCTAATGGGACCTGACAACCAACACCTAATTTTTCAAGCAGAGTTTTCTCAGCAAGTACTTCTTGGAAAGAAACATAATGATTAAGTTTTTCAATAACACTTCTTTTAGGACTATCTGCTCGAGTTATGATGCCTAAGGCCCCCTGTCCTGCAGGAGGTGTCAAATATTCTGCTGAAAATCGATTTTTAATATGTTTAGTTAAACCTAAACGTTTTAAACCTGCTTCTGCCATTAAAGTAGCATCACAATCTCCAGTCATAACTTTTCTAATTCGAGTTTCTATATTTCCTCTTATTGGCTCTAACTTAAAATTCTTTTGGTGATGTTTACAAAAGGCTTCTCTTCGAAGGCTACTGGTTCCCAGACTAGAACCTGCAGAAAGTTCTTCCCAGTTTTTCTTAGAAACTAAGACTTCGTATGGAGATTCCCTAATGGGAACTGCTGCAATTACTAAATCTTTGTTTAAATCGCTAGGAACATCTTTTAGGCTGTGAACGGCAAAGTCAACTTCTTCGTCAAGAACAGCACGATCCAGTTCTTTGGTAAAAATACCTCTGGAATCCATATTATAAAGCTGAGAATCAGTTATTTTGTCGCCTTTAGTTTTTATGATATTAGTTTCTATTTTTGTATCAGTAACTTTTGATAGTTCTTTTATGATATAATTAGTCTGAACTGTGGCAAGTTTACTCCCTCTGGTTCCTACAATCAATAAATCATCTCCCAATTTATAACCAAATTTATAAAGGAGTCTTTTTTTTAAGTTGAATATTTATCTAAATTACTTATATTATAAATTTATATATTAAAATAGTATTTAATAGGTTTTTCTTTTTAAATATTTCATTTTAAAATTTAATTAATTAAACATAATCTAAAAAATATAATATATTAAGTTTAATAATGTAAGTTTTTAATTAGATTTTCATCATTATAAACTTTCACTAATTTTAATTTATAATGTAAATAATTCAGGATACTATAAGTTATTCAACGCTTTTTTAAATTTGCATAATTAGAACGATAAATTAAAATTATATTGTTCGCGCCTCTTTCAATGGCCATTTCCACACCTTGGGATGGTTTCGATGCGTATAATGGGATGAAATCCATTTTTTCTTTAATTACTTTCCCTAAATCTCCTGTAAGAATTAAATTGGATTTATTTAGATTAAAACTTTTATTTTTATCATAATTTTTACTATAAAATA
>JAUXXK010000283.1 GCA_030681145.1 Methanobacteriaceae archaeon
TTTGTTCAATTTCTCGATTTTCAATATTTGTTGAATTGGATAAAATTATAGATGATGTGGTTTCTGAAGAGGAATATTCTTTTTTAGATAATGGCGAGGTAGATATTAACTTTTTATTAATAATATGATTAACAGCCTCACCAGGTTGGTAATGATGGCCTTTTTCCAACATAACCACATTATTTTTAGTAAGGGACAAATCCCGGGCAGCAGTTGCCCCTCCAGCACCAGTACCCACAATTACAATATTTTTACACATATGATCACTTATGAATAATTTTTAAAATTGAATTTTTTAATGAAAATTTAAAAAATTATTATCTCTTATTAACTATTGTTATATAACGATAGTTATATATAAACTTAATGGTATCCTACTTATCATCAAATTCAACAAAAAAATTAAAAATAAGATTTGACCTTATTTACTACCAATTCTTAATGCATTAATGATAACCGCCAAACTTAACCCCATATCCCCAATAGCCACCGCCATCCATAATGATACAAATCCAAATACCGTCATTAAAGCAAAGGAAGACTTGATAATAATGGATGCGGTGACATTCTGTTTAACCACAAACATGGTTCTTTTACTTAGATCCATCAAGTAATTGATAAGGGAAATATCATCATTCATCAAGGCCACATCAGCTGTTTCAATGGCCACATCAGATCCTGCAACCCCCATAGCAATACCAATGTTGGATCTGGCCAGAGCCGGGGCATCATTAACCCCATCACCTACCATAGCCACATGTTTACCTTCTTTTAGTAGTTTTTCCACTATTTCTACTTTGTCTTGAGGCAGCAAATTGGATCGGTATTCATCCAATCCAATAGAAGAAGATATTGATTGAGCAGTTCCTTCATTATCTCCAGTTAACATCATGGTGTGGATATTCATTTGTTTTAGTTTATCAACCGTGGTAATGGAATTATCCCTTATTTTATCCATTAAACCGAAAATACCCATTAATTTTTTATCTGTTCCTAAAATGATTGCTGTTTTTCCTTGATTTTCAAGATCAATTATTTTTGGTTTAACATGTTTATCCCATTCAGGACTTAAATCTAAATCTTTGAAAAGAGATTTTTGGCCAATGTAAAATGTATCATTATCAATTTTTCCTTTAAGGCCTTTTCCAGTTAATGATTTAAATTCTTTAACCTTAAATGATTTATTATCATTTACAGAGTTATTAATTGTCTTTAAACTTTGTTTTTTGGCATAGTTTATAATAGCTCTAGCCAACGGATGTTGTGATTTAGATTCTAAAGCCATGGCTATGGATAAAATTTCATTAGATGTGTAATCATTAATAGACATAACGTCAGTTACTTCCAATTTACCCATGGTAAGTGTGCCTGTTTTATCAAAAACTATCGTTTCAATATTTTGCATCTCTTCCATGAATTCTCCGCCTTTAATCAACAAACCTTTTTTTGTAGCAGCAGTTATTCCTGAGACCATAGCTACTGGTGTGGAAATGGCCAGTGCACAAGGACAGGACACAACTAATAATACCAAAGCCCTGTAAAACCAGGTTTCAAATGATTGGCCTAATATAAATGTTGGTACCAGTACTACCATAACGGCCATCAAAATAACAGAAGGGGTGTAATATCTGGCAAATCTTTCAATGAAAAGTTCTGTTTTTGATTTTTTATTTTGTGCTTCCTTAACTAGGTCAATTATTTTGGATATAACAGTTTCAGTGGATTTTTTATTTACTTCCACTTCTAAGTAGCCTTCTTCATTTATAGTGCCTGCAAACACAGTGTCTCCTATTTTTTTAGAAATAGGTATACTCTCACCAGTTATGGCTGCCTGATTAACATGAGATAACCCTTCAATGATTTTACCATCTACAGGTATCTTATCTCCGGGTTTTACTACAACTATATCATGAACATTTACCTCTTCAATGTTCATTTTAACCATTTCACCATTTTTCCGAACTAGTGCCTTTACCGGGGCCAATTCTAGAAGAGATTTAATAGATTTTCTGGCTCTTCCTGAAGCATAGTCTTCTAAATATTCCGCTACATAAAACAATAAAAGTACTGAAGCTCCTTCTGCCCCTTCACCAATAAAAAAAGCACCTAAAGCGGCCAAGCTTATAAGAATATTGATAGTGAATCTTCCCTTAAGAAGAGATTTTAATCCAGATTTAATGGTATTATATCCAGATATAATCACAACTAAAAGGAATAATATCTGTGCTAGATTAGAGTAGGGTGTGAAAAAGTCAAAATACAGTCCCAAACCAAAAGTTATTGAAGATATGACAATAACCATAAAATGTTTTCGTTTCCAAAGTGGATCTTTTTCTTCCAATAGGTCCCCACTACAACAAGAACAAAAATTATCATGGTTTTCTTCGTCTATAGAACATGTTTGGTCATTAATAGTAGATGTTTTATTTTCACCACAATTACAATCACAGGAATCTTTATCTAAATGATTTTCTTCATTTTTTAGATTTTTATCAGCAGCATACTCCTTTTTCTCAGACATTTAAAGCACCAAATAATTATAACAATCAATTTATGTTCATATGAATATATCTTCATATAAGTTTTGATATATTTATACTTAATGTCGGAATATGAAAACAAAAATAACTTAAATAATTTTATACTTAATGTCAAAATATTAAAGAAAAATAACTTAAAATAAATATCAATTTTATTAGGGTATATTCAAAGAAATACTAAATAAAGGATTATAAGAGCTTTAAAAAAAAGAAAAAAGAAAAAAGAAAAAAGAGATTATTCGTTCAGGTATAATAAACCAATTGATCTGGCATGGAAAATTGCCAGGAATGGTAATATTAATAGTGGCACTACAATGATACCTACCAGTAGCATTCCTAGTATATAAGATATCATTAATGCAACTACATATACAAAATTAATTGCAATTACCCAGATAATAGCTTTCGCCCATCGAATATCAATTACTTTTTCTCTCAATGAGGATAATGCAAAAGCATCACCAATATTTCCATTATAGGCCATGTTGGCTATTCCCAATGGCAAGAATATAGCGTATAATATCATTATTACTACAATTATCAAGTTAATAATGAATATTCCTAAATAAAGTCCCCAGAATAATAATACAGAACTTGTCAAGGCAGCCATATTTACTGCAGTGCTGTTAGAAAATGATCCCATAGCACCACCCATAATACCTCCTAGACCCATTATTAAAAATATGATGAAAATTGGAATAGCTGCTATAATTCCAAATATTAGGTTGTAAACAATGGTTACTACTACTACTTTTAAACCATTTATCCCCATTTCACCCCAATTATCAAAATCAGGTAACTCATCCAAGCCCGCCACAGTTGATTTTATCACTTTAAAAAAGTATCCTTGAACAAGAATAGCGGCAACAATTAACAATAATATGCCTATTAATAAAGTAATTACAAAAACGGCGCCGTTATTAGAAATCGCACCTATAAACATTAAAATAAACATTAT
>JAUXXK010000286.1 GCA_030681145.1 Methanobacteriaceae archaeon
TATTTGGGGTATGTGGAATCATATTTATAACAGGAATATACGGAATGTTCCTACTATTAAAACTCCGCTTTTCCCAACTGATAAGTGTGGCCGGGGCCGTTATATTCGCTTCATTAACAATCGTGCTCTCCTGGTCTGTTACTGGAACTTTGGATGTTCCTGCGGCATGTTTCTCAATCTGGACCATATACTTTACAGTATACGGGCTGGAAAAAGATAAAAGAGCACTTTACTTGGTATTCCCCATGGCAGCCATAACCTTCCTGACTAGATACACATCGGGATTACTTATATTGCCCATGATGTTTCTGTTTATAGCACATTACCTGGAAAAAGGTTATCAGAAAGAGGATTTAAAAAAGATTGCATTAGGTATAGTAATGGGTCTTTTAATATTCGCACCATTCATGGTTTTTTTCAATAGTGCTGTAGGCACACCTTTCCCCTTCCTGGATCAACTGGATGTGAGTGTGGAAAATAATATATCCTCCCGGGACCCGGGCCTCATGCCAGATAAAACATATTATCTGAAATATATCCCCCAGTTTATATCGGCCAACTTCCGATACACTGGTTACGGGGCTATGCTTAACCCAAACCAGGCCGAAGTAAATCCCATATCATATATTTTAATTATACTGAGTGGTATTGGTTTACTGTTATATGCTAAGGGAATTTTAAGTAAATATTATAATCAATTAAAAGAAACTACTAAAAAAGCAGCACCCGGAAAAAGAAATAAGCATTTAATCCTTTTGGCAAGTATTATAATATTACTGGTACTGTTTATAGCAAGCTTCTGGGGTGATTCATATTTAATCACAGAAGTATTGATGTTTGCATTGATAATGGGATTATATCTGGCCTTTAGAAAACTAGAAATAAAACACCTTAACCTAGATCTAGTTATGGTCATGTTCTTTTTAACCTACTTCATATCACACAGCCTTCTCTCGGTTAAAGTTGACCGTTACTTCATCACTATGGCTCCCCCTATGGTTTATTTAATTGTTCTGGGACTAAACTGTACTGGGAATATGATGGGTGACTTACTCAAAAAAATAAAGACCGAAAATATAAAATTAAATCAATTTCTTTCCAGAAAAAAGCTATTATCGGGGTTACTGGTATTGGTTCTGGCCATTATGTTATTTGTATCATCATTTAATGCCTATGAACAACGTGTGCCTTATGCAATATATGGTTATGTGGAAGACGGTGCCAAATGGCTCCAAGATTATGATCCAGATTACCAGGATAAAATCATCTATTCCAATCAATGGCCGGGCTACAGCTGGTTTCTGAGAATGAATGTGGAGCGAGGATTCATGCCCGACTTCAATACTACTGATGAGTTCTCCCAGATGCTAGTCGAGGGTAATGCCACCTATTACATCAGTATAAATAATGGATCATTTGAATTAAAAGATTATGAAAAAATAGGAAATACTAGTCAGGTATTCTTCTATAAGAGAATAACTTAAAAAAAGGTTTATTTAAATCTTGAATGCATAATAGAACCATCTCATAGAAAAATCAAATAAGACTATGAATAAAATATTTTTGAGATTTCATTAATAGATTAAAATATTTCAGAAATAGGAATAAAATATTTTTGAGATTTCATTAATAGATTAAAATATTTCAGAGTTTAAGATTTCATTAATATCTACTTAAAAAAAAAACGATTATTAAATAGGTATGGGGAAAACTAATATGGAAAAAATAAAACAGTATCTAACCCAAAATAAGATTTCTGCAACCTTCTTCCTCATTCTGACTACCATAACCACAATTTTAACATACTTTTTAGTTTCCATACAATCCCAGATCGGTGTTTACTATTGGGACATATTCTTTTACTTAAATAACGCCCTTAAAATGGCAGGCATGGGTGTGGGAGATACCTTATATCTATCACCATTCCTACCTCTTGTAACTTCTCTCTTTTTTAGAGCAGGCCTGGTCCAAGAATCCACATTATTTGTCATAAGTGGTGTTTTCTATTTACTGGGAACTTTGGGACTATATTTACTTTTGAATTTACGTTTTAAGCCATGGGAGAGTCTGGCAGGGGCACTATCTTTTGCCACATTTACTGTAGTTATAATATGGGCAGCATCCGGGGCCTTGGATGTTCCAGCTATATCTATATCCATATGGGCACTGTATTTAACCCTTTTAGCTGTAAAAAAAGATTCTCGTTTTTATTATATAGCTTTTCCAGTGGCCATGCTGGCATTTTTAACTCGTTTCACATCAGGCCTAATCCTTCTCCCCATGCTCCTAGTTATCTTCATGAACCTGTACACGAATGATTTTAAAAAAATGGTAACCGGTATAGAGGGGAATGTTTTTAAGAAAATAAAAGTCATTATACTTGCCAATGATTTTAAGAATATGGTAATCGGCGTAATAATCGGTATACTAACTTATATCCCCTTCATGTGGTAT
>JAUXXK010000298.1 GCA_030681145.1 Methanobacteriaceae archaeon
GGCCATCACGGCACTTACTCCTAATATCAACCAGGCCATGAAAACGGCTGAAATATCAAAAAGTGTTTTACCAGAGTCCACAGTTGTTATGGGTGGATATCATCCCACCTTCAACTATGAAGAAGTACTGGAATGTGATTCAGTGGATGTGGTCATCATGGGTGAAGGGGAACTTACATTATTGGATCTGGTCCAAACTTTAGAAAAAGGTGGAGATTTAAAAGATGTTCTGGGTATAGCATTTGAAGATGTTAAAACGCCTACCCGTCCTATGATAATGGATTTGGATACATTACCGTTTCCAGCACTTCATCTTTTACCTATGGATCATTATAAAATCCTTAATATGAAAAAAGGTATGGCCACCATGATTACCAGCCGGGGATGCCCCATGCAATGCTCTTTTTGTTCATCCGCATCACTTCACGGTTCTAAGATGAGGATGAGGTCTACTAAAAATATTGTAGATGAGATGGAGCATCTGATTAAAGAACAACATGTGAAAACCATAGCCTTTATGGATGACACATTCACCTTAAACAAGAAAAAAGTTAAAGAAATCTGCACAGAAATCATAAAAAGAGATATAAATATTCATTGGGGATGTACTGCCCGGGTTGATACTTTATCGGGTGATGTTCTAAAAATTATGAGAGAAGCAGGATGTATAACTATATTTATGGGTGTGGAATCGGCTGATCAACAGACATTGGATGCAGTCAATAAACAAACTACTATTGAAAAAATTAAGAGCGCTTTTGAACTATCCCAACAATATAATATCCGTACCATTGCTTCTGTAGTACTGGGAATGCCCGGAGATACTAAAGAGAGTATTAAAAGAACTATAAATTTTGTAAGAGAACTGAAACCTTCCTATGCTCTTTTCAGTTTGGCCACCCCTTATCCTGGGACTCTTTTTTACCAGCAAGCCTTTGAAAATAATTTAATTAAGGTCAAGGACTGGTCTAAATATACCTTATTTTCCCCGGTTTTGGATACCATGGAATGTTCATTGGAAGAGCTTAAGAAGATGCAAACTGGGGCTTTCTATGGTTTTTACCTTAGGCCAGGATATATATTCCACCAGGTTAGGATGGATGGTTTTATTCTTTTAAAAACAATTTTTGCTTTAATCCGGTATATTAGGTAACTTATTTTTTTATTTAGTATTTATTTTTTTGGCATTTGTTTATTTTAAGAGTTTTAAATGTATTTTAAATTCTTAATTTCGAATATAATAATTTTTAATATATTTTTAATCCCACAGTTTTTGAATATAATAATTTTTAATGTATTTTTAATCCCACAGTTTTCAATTTCCCTAGTTTTTAAAATATAATTATTACTCAAACAACAATACTTATTACTTATAATATCATATTTATTAATGGAGGTGATGGGCCATGCCCTACTTAATTTGTAAAGAATGTGATACTTGCTATAATTTTAAAAGTAAAGAAGAAACAAAATTGGAAAATTGTGTATGTGGTGGTGAATTAGAATATAGTGAAAAATTAGAAAATAAATCATCTGAAGGCCAAAAAGAAAAAACTGGTTGTGAAGAATTAATTCGTTGTCATGAGGCAGCTATAGCCAAAATTATTCTTTATTCTATAGCTCATTTTAAGTATGATCTATCTATAAACAAGGTTATTAAATTGCTTCGGGGTGCTCAGGATATGTTCATTATTGACCAGGGTTTAAATGAATTACCTACATATTCTCTCCTAAAGGGGATGGAAATCAGCTATCTACGGAACATAATTTACGAAATGCTCCAATATGGATTGTTAGAG
>JAUXXK010000301.1 GCA_030681145.1 Methanobacteriaceae archaeon
GCGATATTGCTAAAGGCGAATCTGCAGAATTTGTAACATATGAGCATGTGGTAAAAGCTAAAAAACTTGCTAGAACACTTGAACAGCAAATTGCTGATAGATATATTATTCAAAAGAAAAAATACAGCGTATTCAAATCTGAAGGTGGAGAAATTGGTAAGGTCAATGGTTTAGCCATCATCGGTGATAGAAGTGGTATTATACTTCCGATTGCTGCTGAAGCAGCCCCTGCTCAAAGTAAAGAAGAAGGTAGGATTATTGCCACAGGTAAACTGGGTGAAATCGCCAAAGAAGCTGTACAGAATGTAAGTGCTTTAATTAAAAAGTACACTGGAACGGATATATCCAGTTATGATATTCACATACAGTTCTTACAAGCCTACGATGGTGTGGAAGGTGACAGTGCCAGTGTATCTATTGCAACAGCAGTAATTTCTGCTTTAGAAGAAATCCCAATAGATCAATCTGTAGCTTTAACTGGATCTTTGACTATTCGTGGAGATGTTCTACCTGTTGGTGGGGTCACTGGAAAAATTGAGGCTGCTGCTGAAGCTGGAATTAAAAAAGTTCTTATTCCTAAATCCAATATGAATGATGTATTATTGGAAAAACGATATGAAAAAGAAATTGAAGTCATTCCTGTGGAAACATTGGGTGATGTAATTAAACACGCAATGGTTGGTAAAGGCAAAAATGGACTTCTGGAAAAAATGCAGAAAATTAGTGATATAGTGCCTACGAGCATTATTAAAAACCCTACCACCCATTAATTTTTTTTTTGAAATATTTATTTTATACATCTACTTTTTTTAAAATGATTAAAATTGAATTAAATATTAAAGAATTAATTAATCACATTATTTCTATTAAAAATAAAATAAAATAAATATAAATTACTTTCTTATTTTAATGCATCTGCAATCAAAGGAGCAACTGATATGCTGCTTACTTGAGATGTTAACGTGTCAGTTGCTATAACATCTTCCACACCTGTAGCAAAAATCTTTAAAATTGCATCTTCTACAAGTACTGGATGTACGCAACTTACGGTAATGCTTTTAGCCCCATGTTCTTTTAATATGTTGGATGCGTTTACTATGGTTCCACCAGTACTGATGATATCATCAATAATCACAGCATTTTTTCCTTCAACATCCAGATTTTTTACCCGGGTTTCCACTGTATCCGGTGATAGTCGAGTTTTTTCCATATAATCACAAGGACATTTTAAAATACTGGATATTTTCTGGGCATGATTCAAGGCCCCTTTATCAGGCGCAATAATCACAGGATCTTCCAAAACTTTATTTAGGTAATTAGCAATGAGTGGCATTGCCGAAAGCTCTTTTGCAGGAATATTAAAAAAATCAGTAACCTTATTTTCGTGAAGATTAACTGAAAAAAGTTCAGTAGCTCCGGCATATTCTATCAGGTCCGCGGTTATTGATGCAGAAATAGCTTCTCCATTTTTAAAACGTTTTTCCTGGCGACCATAACCAAAATAAGGGATAATTACTTTAATTTCTTCAGCACCTAGACTTTTAAGATTTTTTAACATAAAAAGAAGTTCCATAAGATTTTCATCCTGTGGATAACCTGTTGATTGAATAATAACAACTTCTTTTTCGATTTTTTCTTTAAAACGAATATATCTTTCCCCATCCGGAAATTTTCGAGTTTCTACTGGACAAAGACAATCATCAAGTTCTTTTGCAACTTTCGCTGCTAATTTTTGGGATGCTGAACCACCTATTATCAAAATTACCAACATACTATTTAAATAATTTAAATTATTATTAATAAAATTTTTAATATCAATATATATTCATCGGAGATTTGTTTATACTATTTATTATCGATATATTCTCTTAATAAACATTAATAAGATTTTTTTTTTTTTAATTGATATTCATATTAATAAATTGAAATAACTTTTATCTATAAAAAATATTTGCGATATGAGACTATTAATAAATATATAAAAACTTTAGTTTATATTTGTTAACTTTATTAATAAGCATCTTTAATAGTTAGATATTAAAAAATTTTATTAGAATTAATTATATGGCTTTGTGTTTATTTAATTTTAAGAAATCATTTTAAGCTAAAACTGTTTTCACGCTTTTTAGCCGGTTTTGAAAAATGATACTTAATACTTAATATTAACAGCTGATATCAGGGAGTTACAATTTGAGGTGTTATCATGCATGAATTATCCATGGCCGATGCTATTGTTAAAACGGTAATAGAATCCGCCGAAAAAAATGATGCTATTGAGGTATTGGAAGTAACAGTGGAACTCGGGCAGATGACTATGCTCAATCCTGAGCAAATAAAATTTATGCTCGATGTTTTGAGTGAAGATACTATTTTAGAA